>JAJYTI010000257.1 GCA_021793135.1 Bacteroidota bacterium | reverse complement strand
AATCCCTTTATGAAAGAGTAATAATTTTTAAAGATAGCTCATAATCTCTTTATCCATCGGTTTTACAGCTGATTCAAATACTTCTAATAATTGACCATCTTCATCAATTAAGTATTTTTGGAAATTCCATTTTACCTCACTGTCTTTTACCTTATTCCATTTTTTCTGAGTTAACCACAGGTAAATCGGGGCAGTGTCTTCACCTTTTACCGATATCTTTTCCGACATTGGAAAGCTTACTCCGTAATTTCTTTCGCAAAAGTCGGCAATCTCGTCATTGCTTCCAGGTTCTTGTTCGGCAAAATTGTTGGCAGGAAAACCAATAATTACAAGTTTATCTTTGTACTGTTTATATAGTTTTTCTAAATCTTCGTATTGCGGAGTATAACCACATTTCGAAGCAGTGTTTACTAGCAACATTTTCTTGCCTTTATATTGTGATAAATCGATTTCTTTACCTTCTAAAGTAGTAATGTGGAAACCATGAATAGATTCTGGCAGTTTTTCTTGCCCTTGTGCTTGTGAAAGTGTCATAGCAAATAGTATAAATAAAATATTTCGGAACATATTTTTGTTGAATTAAATTTCATGGCAAATTTATATTATTACTAACTTAATTTTGTTTAAAATAAACGCACCACTATATAAAGGTAAATAATTATAATTAGAGGAATAAGTAAAGATTAAAATATTAATATCTTTAACCTTTTAAAGAATTTAAAGTAATGAAATATACTTATACTACTTATTTAATAAATTTAGATAGAGCAAGCGATAGATTGGAATTGATGGAGAAGGAGTTTGCTAAATGTAAAATGCCTTATGAACGGGTTCCTGCAGTAGACGCAAAAAAAATTAAAGAAGATGAGTATATTATAAAAAACAAATATGACAGAGATTTATTACCTGGCGAGATAGGTTGTTACCTTAGTCATATTAAAACATTCGAGAAATTCTTAAACTCCAATAGTAATTTTGCATTCATTATAGAAGATGATGCGATGCTGCCAGCAGACTTGAAACAAACCATAGATGAAGTTCTATCTCAATACGATGAACTTGAACCAAAACATAGATGGGATGTATTGAAGTTGAATAGCCGTCGACGATATATAAAAATTAAAGAGGTGGAAAATACTCCATACTTCATAGGTGCATCAGGGACAAGTATACCTATTACTACCATTGCTGCATTATGGACAAGAAGAGGTGTGGAAAAGTTTCTAGCAAAATGTATAACGTCCAAACCTGTTATAAAAAGACCTATTGATTGCGAATTGCAACATCCTTGGGAATATGATTTGTTGATTTATAACTTGCTTCCTTCGCTCATAAAAAACTTCCCATTAGAGTCTCAAATTCAAATGGATTTATCTAAAAGAAAAGCTGAGCTTTTTAGACAAATTCGCTATGAAGCAAATCGTATTATTCCTAAATATAAATATTATATAGATCAACATGGGTTCAAAAAGTTTTGGGATAGTTTTGTTTTAAAGAAAGTAGATAAAATATAACAGAAAGTTTAGTAATGGAAAATTGTGGCACCATTATTTTTTTCATTTATTACTAGTATATTTTTTAAAAAAGTTTCAAAATTATAATTGTAGCCTATCTTTATACCGATTTGTTTTGAAAAGCAGAGTAATTGAAGGTATCTTTGCATATGTTATAAAATAAATACTTTAATTAGACTTTTTTGATATCATTTCATTTAGCCTGATTTTAATAAAATCAATTTTCAATGAATATTCCTGAAACAAAACTACCGCGTATTGTAGTAATTGGAGGCGGATTTGGTGGTGTATCTTTTATTAAAAGTTTACGAAAAGAAGCAGTTCAGGTTGTGCTTTTTGATCGTCATAACTACCATAGTTTTCAACCTTTATTATATCAAGTATCTTCGGCTAGTCTAGAGCCCGATTCCATAGCCTATCCTTTACGGAAGATTTTTAGAAAAAGTACGGATTTTCATTTCCGTATGGCAAAAGTGAATAAAATAGATCCCGACTTAAAGAAGGTATATTCCGATATAGGAGAGTTAAGTTATGATTATCTTGTAATAGCAACTGGAACACAAACTAATTATTTTGGTAATGAAAACGTACAGAAGTACAGTATGCCAATGAAAACTGTTCCTCAGGCATTAGATATTCGAAGCTTGATATTACAAAACATCGAATCGGCAGATATTACCGGAAATATTGAAGATAGGAAACAACATTTAACTTTCGTAATTGCTGGTGGTGGACCAACTGGAGTTGAGATGGCTGGAGCTTTGGCTGAGTTTAGAAAAAGTATTCTTCATCACGATTATCCATATATTAGTGAATCGGAGATGGAAGTGCACTTGGTAGAAGGTGGAGATAGATTGCTGGCAACAATGAGCGAAAAAGCATCGGCTGGAGCATTGAAATATCTTAATAAACTAGGTGTAATCACCCATCTGAATACACTTGTAAAAGATTATGATGGAAAAACAATTACTACAAATACCGATTTATGTTTTAATACTAAAACATTTATTTGGGCTGCAGGGGTTACTGGAGATCCGGTAGAAGGATTAAAAGCTAAAGATTTAATGCAACGTGGCAACCGCTATAAAGTAAATCGTTTTAATCAAGTAGAAGGATTCGAATCGGTTTATGCAATTGGGGATATAGCTTATATGGAAACTGAAAAATTTCCTAAAGGTCATCCTATGGTTGCACAACCAGCGATTCAACAAGGAAAGCATT
>JAJYTI010000256.1 GCA_021793135.1 Bacteroidota bacterium | reverse complement strand
GATCTTATAGCCTATGCACAAGCTATATTATGTAGTACACATGAAAAAGGTTCGACAGCATATTATAATTGTGCAAAAAGAGTATTAGAGGGCAACCATCCAGATTTACATTATATCTTTCCTGTAAATAGGAGAACGGGAATGAATAGACCCGCTATCTCTAAAGATTACATGACCGAGTGGCGAGAATTTATCACAAAAAATCCATATGGTTCAGTATACCAATGGCTACAACATATTGGTATTGGAAATAAACAGGGAAACATAGGAGTATCAGAAGCAAAAGAAATAAGTAAAGCTTTATCACTTAAATCGTTTGAAGGAGGTTATAAAGTACTTATATTATGGATGCCAGAACTAATGAATATTGCTTGTGCAAACGCACTCTTAAAACTTATTGAAGAGCCACCTTCCAAATCGGTTTTATTGTTAGTTAGTGAAGATGCAAATCAAGTATTAGGAACGATTCGCTCTAGATGTCAACTTTTACATCTTGCGCCATTAACCGAAACTATACTTGCAAAAACATTAGAGGAAAAACATCAATTGGACGCTAATGAAGCTATTTTAATTAGTAAGCAAGCAAGAGGAAGTTATACAAAGGCTTTAGAATTGATGGATACAGAAAGGATGGATACTACCTTCGAATCTTGGTTTATTCAATGGGTACGTACCGCTTTTAAAGCAAGAGGCAACAAATCAGTTCTAATAGATCTTATCGATTGGAGCGACACAGTTGCTAGTTCCGGAAGAGAAGCACAAAAACAATTCTTACAGTTTTGTTCAGAAATGTTCCGTCAAGCTTTTTTACTTAATTACAAAACTCCCGAACTAGTATATTATAAAGTAGAAGATAAAGGATTCCAATTAGAAAAATTTGCTCCATTTATACATCACAATAATATCTATGATATTTTTGAATCTTTAGAAAAAGCAAGTTATCATATAGAACGTAATGGTAATCCGAAATCCATCTTCACAGATTTATCTATACAGCTTACCCGATTATTACACAAAAAACAGTAAATAAATTTTACTTATATTTATTTTTTATTCTATAAAATAGATTTATAAAAATAATAGCTTTTAAAAGCGTTTTAAGACGTTTTAAAAATTTACACGAAGAAATATTCGTTTTCACAAGAAATACGTTCTTAAAACCTTTTAAATATCGTTTTTATGATAGTAATACACTATTGAAGAGTATTCTTTACTTAAAATAGCTTTTAAGTTAGATCGAAGTCCATTAAATACTCCATTAAACCAATTTGTTTTTCCTGTTTGATATTTCTCTGAAAGAAGACAAACATAAAAAGCATCAAACCACATAGGTTTGGTTTTTGTTTGCTGAAATGATTTTGGTAATATATTTTTCATAGCCTCTCTATCGAAATGCCAAAGATGTCTAGGCACATCATATGCGGCCCAATATTTACCATATTTTTTTGCGTCCCAACTTTTATAATTTGGCAAAGCAATTACAATTAATCCTCCAGGATTTAATAATTCTTGTAATTGCATAAGAGTATGATCTAAATTAGGAACATGTTCTAAAACATGCCAAAGTGTAATAACATCAAAATTTTTATTTTCTAATTTATCTAAAGACGAAAATAAATTTAATCCCTTTTTTACTGCCAATTTTCTTGCATGTTGGTTAGGTTCTACCCCAGTTACTTTCCAACCATTATTTTTTGCTACTTGTAGAAAATCTCCAGTACCCGCTCCAAAATCTAAAAGTTTATTTTTAGCAAGTTTTGGTTTACCAATAGATTTTACTTTTTGCTTTAAGGTAATTTGTTTTACAAATTGGTATGCTTTTTCGAATAAACTTTCCTTTCCATCAGTATGTGATAAATAAGCTTCAGATTCATAATAAGTATCTAGAATTTCTGGAATAGGTTGTGTTTCTAAATAGTTTTTTCCAGGTTTTTTTACAATGCGAAAAGTCTCTCCAGAAACCATAAAATCTTTGGTTTCGAGAAAGACCTCTATACTATTATCTGTAAAACTATCTTTTTGTTTCACGTGGAACATTACTGATTATTATCTACCCATATACACCAACATAACAGAAATATCATTCGGTGATACTCCACTAATTCTAGATGCTTGGGATAAAGTAGCGGGTTGAATATTTTTTAGTTTTTCACGAGCTTCATAAGAGATAGACTTTAGAGCATCGTAATTAAAATCTTTTGGAATACGAATTCCCTCTAGCCTATTAAGTTTATCGGCATTGTTTTTTTCCTTGTTGATATAACCAGAATATTTAACATGAATTTCTGTTTGATCGAGTACTTCTTGATCCAAATTATGTTCACGGACATATGCATCAACAGAAGATATTTCTCGCATATCCTCCATTGTTATATTAGGCCTAGAAAAGAATTTAAACATTTTATCACTTTGTTTTACTAACGCAGAATTTCTCTTTTCAAAGATGGGATTTATCTCTTCGGGAAGAGCACTTGTCTCTTCAAAGAATGAAACAAAACTTTTAAAATCCTTTTGCTTTTGTTCCATTCTACGCATTCTATCATCAGAAGCTAAACCAATAGCATATGACTTAGGTGTTAATCGGAAATCGGCATTATCTTGACGCAATAAAGTTCTATACTCAGCCCTAGAAGTAAACATCCTATATGGTTCTTCTGTACCTTTGGTAATCAAATCATCTATTAAAACTCCGATGTAAGCTTCGTTTCTTTTCAATATAAAAGGCTCTTCTTCACGA
>JAJYTI010000032.1 GCA_021793135.1 Bacteroidota bacterium | reverse complement strand
TGGACGTCACACTCCATTCCACAATAATTACCGTCCACAATTCTACGTACGTACAACTGACGTAACTGGTACTATTACTTTACCAGAAAACGTAGAGATGGTAATGCCTGGAGATAACTTGACAATTACTGTAGAGTTAATTCAGCCAATCGCATTAAACGTTGGTCTACGTTTCGCAGTTCGTGAAGGTGGTAGAACAGTTGGTGCTGGTCAGGTAACTGAAATTCTATAAATATTATAAGTAAAACTAAGGGTGAGTTTTTTGCCGCCCTTAGTTTTTACAAACGGGTTTAGCTCAGTTGGTAGAGCACTGGTCTCCAAAACCAGGTGTCGGGAGTTCGAGCCTTCCAACCCGTGCAATTCTTTGCTGTATCTTGCATATTATGCTGTACAGCAAATTTTGTTAGATAAAATATATAATTCTATAGATTGCTAATTCTAACATAAGCGACTATTAGATTGCTGAGTTAGTTTTCAGAGAGCGATTTATCGAGCTAAAATATCATGTTATGATTGAATATGTTAAGGCTTCGTTTAGAGAGCTGAAATTACACGTAACCTGGCCAACGTGGCCTGAAGCGCAACGATTAACAATTATTGTCGTTGTGTTTTCTGTTCTTTTGGCTTTAGCTATCTGGGGAGTAGACTCTGTATTTAGCAAGATAATAGGTTTTTATTTTGATTGGATAAAGGGCTAATAGAGAGATGGAAGATTCAAAGATAAGTTCAAAAAAATGGTACGTTATACGTTCCGTTAGTGGACAAGAAAATAAAATTAAGTCTTACATAGAGTATGAGGTAGCTCGTTATAATTTAGAAGATTACATAGAACAAGTTCTTGTTCCAACAGAAAAGGTAGTAGTAGAGCGTAATGGTAAAAAAATTACCAGAGATCGTGTTTATTTTCCTGGTTATGTAATGATTCAAGCGAACCTTTCAGGTGAAATACCACATATTATCAAATCTATTAATGGTGTAATTGGATTTCTTGGTGAAACGCCAGGTGGAGAGCCAGTGCCGTTAAGACAAAGAGAAGTTAATCGTATGTTAGGTAAGGTAGACGAGTTGTCTACTAAGGATGAAATGGTAAATATTCCATTTACTATTGGTGAAACTGTAGTAGTAACCGATGGGCCGTTCCGAGATTTTACTGGTACGATAGAAAAGATAAACGAAGAGAGACGTAAATTAGAAATTATGGTTAAGATTTTTGATAGAAAATCACCATTAGAACTTAATTATACGCAAGTAAAGAAAATATAATTGTTACACACTAAATAATTATTTTCTTCATAGGCTTCCACTAATGAAGAATAATCAAAACAAACACAAATGGCTAAAGAAGTAGATAAAGTAGTTAAGTTGCAAGTCCGTGGCGGCGCTGCTAACCCATCGCCACCTGTTGGTCCTGCATTAGGAGCTGCTGGTGTTAACATTATGGAGTTCTGTAAGCAATTTAACGCAAGAACTCAAGATAAACAAGGTAAGGTTTTACCTGTTGTAATAACAGTATATAAAGACAAATCTTTTGACTTTATTATCAAAACCACTCCAGCTGCCGTACAGTTATTAGAGGCTGCGAAATTAAAGAAAGGTTCTGGTGAGCCTTTAACTAATAGAGTTGGTTCTGTAACTTGGGACGATGTTAGAGCAATCGCTGAAGACAAAATGCCTGACCTCAATGCGTTTACCATAGAGTCTGCTATGAAATTAGTAGCCGGAACTGCCCGCTCTATGGGAATAAGAATCAGAGGCACTCAACCTTTTTAATCTAGAAAAAAGAATTACAAATGGCTAGAGTAACTAAAAAACAAAAAGAGGCTGCAGGTAAAGTTGACAAGAACAAGTTATATACTGTTGCAGAAGCTTCAAAGATAATTAAAGAAATTACCGACGTAAATTTCGATGCTAGTGTTGAACTTGCAGTACGACTAAATGTTGATCCGCGTAAAGCTGATCAAATGGTTCGTGGTGTAGTAACACTTCCACACGGAACAGGTAAAGATGTAAAAGTACTTGCACTTGTTACTCCTGATAAAGAGGAGGAAGCAAAAGCGGCAGGTGCTGACTATGTAGGTCTAGATGAATACCTTGAGAAAATTAAAGGTGGATGGACTGATGTAGATGTAATCGTAACAATGCCAGCTGTTATGGGTAAATTAGGTCCACTAGGGCGAGTATTAGGACCTAGAGGTTTAATGCCAAACCCAAAAACTGGAACTGTTACTATGGATGTTGCAAAAGCAGTATCTGATGTTAAAGCTGGTAAAATCGACTTCAGAGTAGACAAAACTGGTATCGTACACGCTGCAATAGGAAAAGTTTCCTTCGAAGCAGATAAGATTAGAGAGAATGCTATTGAGCTAATTAATACTTTAGGTCGTTTAAAACCTCAAAGTGCTAAAGGAGTGTATATGACAAGTATTTATATGTCATCTACTATGAGCCCAAGTGTTCAAATTGATACTAAAAGATTTACGGAGCAGTAAAATTATAGAATATGAAGACGAGAGAACAAAAATCACAAGTAATAGACAATTTAACTGCCCAGCTTAACGATAACCAAATTATCTATTTGGCAGATATATCAGGACTGAATGCACAAGATACCACTAGACTACGTAGAGCTTGCTATAAAGCTGACGTTAGTTTAACTATGGTAAAGAATACCCTGTTAAGCAAAGCAATGGAGAAGGCTGATAAAGACTTAGGGCAATTGCCAGAGGTTCTTAAAGGTAGTACTTCCATTATGTTTTCTGAAACTGGGAATGCACCAGCAAAGGTTATTCAAGAATTCCGTAAAAAATCAAAATCTAAACTTCCTCTATTAAAAGGAGCTTACGTAGAAGAAGCTGTTTACCTAGGAGATGAGAGTCTAGATGCGCTAGTAAGCATCAAATCTAAGGAAGAAGTTATTGGAGATATCATCGGGCTACTACAATCACCAGCCAAGAACGTTATCTCTGCACTTCAATCTGGAGGCGGAAAGCTGGCAGGAATATTGAAAACATTATCCGAAAAATAATAAGCACTAATAAATTAAATATACACAATTACTAAAAACGATAGAAAATGGCAGATTTAAAAGATTTCGCAGAAAAATTAGTAAACCTTACTGTAAAAGAGGTTAATGAACTAGCAGATATACTTAAAGAAGAGTATGGTATTGAGCCTGCTGCTGCAGCTGTAGCTGTTGCTGCTGGTGCGGCTGGTGGTGATGACGCAGCTGATGAGCAAACAGAATTCGACGTAATTCTTAAAGCAGCTGGTTCTTCTAAACTAGCAGTTGTAAAACTAGTAAGAGAAATTACTGGTGCAGGTCTTAAAGACGCTAAAGGTCTTGTTGACAACGCTCCTTCTCCAATTAAAGAAGGTGTTGCTAAAGATGAGGCAGAAGCTCTTAAGGCACAACTTGAAGAAGCTGGAGCAGAGGTTGAGCTTAAATAAGCCAACGCTAATCCACCCTTAAAGGTTTAGGTCTTCCCTCCATTTTAGGAGAGGGATAGACCTAAACCATTTTGCGTATATAATATAACAGGTTATCTTATGTGCGCCCCAATCGTTTTTTATAATTAATAATTCCTTCCATAGATGTCAGCAACGCATACTGAAAGATTGAATTTTTCTTCGCTACAAAACATTCCTGCATATCCAGACTTTTTGGATATACAAATTAAATCCTTCCAGGATTTTTTCCAGTTGGAAACTAAGTCAGAAGAAAGAATCAAAGAAGGTCTATACAATACCTTTTTGGAAAACTTTCCAATTCAAGACACTAGAAACCAATTCGAGCTTGAGTTCCTAGATTATTTTATAGATCCACCACGCTACTCCATACAAGAATGTATAGAGAGAGGCCTGACCTATAGCGTACCTTTAAAAGCGCGATTAAAATTATCATGCCATGACCCAGAGCACGAAGATTTTGAAACTATTGTTCAAGATGTGTTCTTAGGGACTATACCGTATATGACACCAAGTGGAACTTTTGTTATTAACGGTGCAGAACGAGTTGTAGTATCCCAATTACACCGTTCTCCTGGAGTTTTCTTCGGACAATCATTTCACGCTAATGGTACGAAACTATATTCTGCCAGAGTAATTCCTTTTAAAGGTTCTTGGATTGAGTTTGCTACCGATATCAATAGCGTTATGTACGCTTATATTGATAGAAAGAAAAAATTACCTGTTACAACGCTTTTCCGTGCAATCGGATATGAGAGAGATAAAGATATTCTAGAAATATTTGATCTTGCTGAAGAAGTAAAAGCTACCAAAACAGGACTTAAGAAACAGCTAGGAAGAAAATTAGCTGCTCGTGTATTAAAAACATGGCACGAAGACTTCGTTGATGAAGATACAGGAGAGGTAATTTCTATTGAACGTAACGAAATCGTATTAGATAGAGATACTGTACTTGAAGAAGAACACATCGAAGAGATTCTTGATTCAAATGTGAAAACTATTTTATTGCATAAAGAAGAAAGTTTACAAACTGATTATGCAATAATCCACAATACATTACAAAAAGACCCTACAAACTCTGAAAAAGAAGCTGTAGAGCATATTTATAGACAATTACGTAACGCTGAACCGCCTGATGAGGAGACTGCACGTGGAATTATTGAAAAATTATTCTTCAGTGAAGCTCGTTACAACTTAGGTGAAGTTGGACGTTATAGAATGAATAAAAAACTTGGTCTAGATGTAGATATGGACCAACAAGTACTTAGCAAGGATGATATTATCACTATTGTTAAGTATCTAATTGAGCTTATCAACTCTAAAGCAGAGATTGATGATATTGATCACTTATCTAACCGTCGTGTGCGTACAGTAGGTGAGCAATTATCACAACAGTTTGGAGTAGGTCTAGCTCGTATGGCTCGTACTATTAGAGAGCGTATGAATGTACGTGATAACGAAGTGTTTACGCCAATTGACTTGATTAATGCAAAAACATTATCTTCTGTTATAAATTCATTCTTTGGTACGAACCAGTTGTCTCAATTTATGGACCAAACCAACCCACTTGCCGAAATTACGCATAAGCGTCGTCTTTCAGCATTAGGGCCAGGAGGTTTATCTAGAGAGCGTGCTGGTTTCGAGGTTCGTGACGTTCACTATACACATTATGGTCGTCTATGTCCTATCGAAACTCCAGAGGGGCCAAACATCGGACTTATTTCTTCATTATCTGTATTTGCTAAGGTTAATAGCTTAGGATTTATAGAGACACCATATAGAAAAGTAGAAAATGGACAGATTGATTTAAAAAATGATCCAATCTATTTATCAGCTGAGGAAGAAGAAGAGAAATTAATTGTTCAAGCTAATATTGAACAAGATGAAAATGGTAAGCTTATAGGTGATAAGGTTATTGCAAGAGAGGAAGGAGACTTCCCTTTAGCAGATCCAAGTGAAATTGATTACGCGGACGTTGCACCAAACCAAATTGCATCTATTTCAGCATCATTAATTCCATTCTTAGAACACGACGATGCGAACCGTGCACTGATGGGATCTAACATGATGCGTCAAGCAGTACCATTATTAACTGCCGAATCACCAATAGTAGGTACAGGACTAGAGCGTCAAGTTGCTACAGATTCTCGTGTACTTATTAACGCAGAAGGTGATGGAGTAGTGGAGTATGTTGATGCTAATAAGATTACCATCAAGTACGACAGAACAGAAAATGAGAGAATGGTAAGTTTTGATGAAGATAGCAAGACTTACAACCTTATTAAATTTAGAAAAACCAACCAGAGTACTTCTATTAACCTTAAACCTATTGTTCGTAAAGGAGATAGAGTTTCTAAAGGTCAAGTACTTTGTCAAGGATATGCTACAGAGAAAGGTGAATTGGCATTAGGACGTAACTTAAAAGTTGCTTTCATGCCATGGAAAGGTTACAACTTTGAGGATGCTATCGTTATATCAGAAAAAGTAGTTCGTGAAGATATCTTCACTTCTATCCATATTGACGAATTTGCACTTGAAGTAAGAGATACCAAATTAGGTAACGAAGAGCTAACCAATGATATTCCTAACGTTTCTGAAGAAGCTACTAAAGACCTAGACGAATATGGTATGATTCGTATCGGTGCAGAAGTAAATCCTGGTGATATCCTAATTGGTAAGATTACTCCAAAAGGAGAAAGTGATCCTACACCTGAAGAGAAACTATTACGAGCTATTTTCGGTGATAAAGCTGGTGACGTAAAAGATGCATCATTAAAAGCATCTCCATCGTTACATGGAGTAGTTATTGGTAAGAAACTATTCTCAAAAGCAATAAAAGATAAACGCAAGCGTGCAAAAGACAAAGAAGACATTGCAGAGCTTGAAGCAAAATATGAAGCAAAGTTCACTGCTTTACACGATACTTTAGTAGACAAACTATTTGCTATTGTTGGAGGTAGAACAGCGCAAGGTGTTACTAATGAATTAGGAGAAGTTATTTTCCCTAAAGGTAAGAAGTATACTTTAAAAATGTTAAGCAGTGTATATGATTATATACACTTAACACAAGGAGTATGGACTACTGATGAGGAAACGAATACTATGGTTGCTGATTTACTTCATAACTATCGTATTAAAGAAAATGACTTACAAGGTGCGCTTCGTAGAGAGAAGTTTACTATCTCTGTTGGAGACGAATTACCATCTGGAATCTTGAAACTAGCTAAAGTTTATGTTGCTAAGAAACGTAAACTGAAAGTAGGAGATAAGATGGCTGGTCGTCACGGTAACAAAGGGGTAGTTGCTAGAATTGTACGTCAAGAAGATATGCCATTCCTAGAAGATGGAACACCTGTTGATATTGTACTAAACCCATTAGGGGTACCATCTCGTATGAACATTGGACAGATTTATGAAACTGTGTTAGGATGGGCTGGTGAAAAGTTAGGGAAGAAATTCTCTACACCAATTTTCGATGGTGCAACATTAGAACAGATTAATGAATTAACAGATAAGGCCGGAATTCCAAGATATGGTAATACACCATTATATGACGGAGGTACTGGTGAGAAGTTCGATCAGCCTGCTACTGTAGGTGTGATTTATATGCTGAAACTAGGCCACATGATTGAGGATAAGATGCACTCACGTTCTATTGGACCTTACTCACTAATTACACAACAACCATTAGGAGGTAAGGCTCAGTTCGGAGGTCAGCGATTTGGAGAGATGGAGGTTTGGGCATTAGAGGCATATGGTGCATCTAGTACTCTACAAGAGATATTAACCGTTAAATCGGATGATGTAATCGGTAGAGCTAAAACTTATGAAGCAATCGTAAAAGGAGATACTATGCCACAACCTGGTTTACCAGAATCCTTCAACGTATTGATGCATGAACTTAAAGGTCTTGGATTAGATATCCGACTTGAAGAATAACGTAATGTTTCCTTGCTAAGGCAAAGCCCTTAGCAAGGAAAACACTTACGGTATCATGTAGCATTAGCTACAAAATAACATTCAATAAAGTATAGTACATACAAGCATTATGGCAAGAAATAAAGAAAACACAGTACAGAAATTCAACAGTATTTCTATAGGCTTGGCTTCGCCAGAAACAATCTTAGCGAAGTCTAGAGGAGAAGTGTTGAAGCCAGAAACTATCAACTACCGTACGCACAAGCCAGAGCGTGACGGTCTTTTCTGTGAGCGCATTTTTGGTCCAGTGAAAGACTATGAGTGTGCCTGTGGTAAATATAAAAGAATCCGTTATAGAGGAATTGTTTGTGATCGTTGTGGTGTAGAAGTAACAGAGAAAAAAGTTCGTAGAGAGCGCGTAGGACACATTAACCTTGTAGTTCCGGTAGCGCATATCTGGTATTTTAGAAGCTTACCTAATAAGCTAGGCTATATTCTTGGTTTGCCATCCAAGAAATTAGATATGATTATCTATTACGAGCGTTATGTTGTTATTCAACCAGGTATTGCAAAATACGAGGATGGAGAACCAGTACAAAAAATGGATTTCTTAATGGAAGAGGAATATCTAGATATCCTAGACTCTCTACCACAAGAAAATATGTACTTAGATGACGACGATCCAAATAAATTCATCGCTAAGATGGGTGCAGACTGTCTAATAGACCTTCTAAAACGTATCGACTTAGATGAGTTATCATACGATTTACGTCACAAAGCAAATAACGAGACTTCAAAACAAAGAAAAACAGAAGCTTTAAAACGACTTCAAGTTGTGGAGTCTATTCGTGAAGCAAATCAACGTAGAGAGAACCTACCAGAGTGGATGATTATGAAAGTAATCCCAGTAATTCCACCAGAATTACGTCCTCTTGTACCATTAGATGGTGGTCGTTTTGCTACGTCAGACTTAAATGATTTATACCGTCGTGTTATTATTCGTAATAACCGTTTAAAGCGATTAATGGAGATTAAAGCGCCAGAAGTAATTTTACGTAACGAAAAACGTATGTTACAAGAGGCAGTAGACTCTCTATTTGATAACACTAGAAAATCATCAGCAGTTAAAACGGATTCTAACCGTCCACTTAAATCACTTTCAGACTCTCTGAAAGGTAAGCAAGGACGTTTCCGTCAAAACTTACTTGGTAAACGTGTTGACTACTCAGCTCGTTCGGTAATTGTTGTTGGACCAGAATTAAAACTTTACGAGTGTGGTCTTCCTAAGGAAATGGCTTCTGAGCTATACAAACCATTTATCGTTCGTAAATTAATCGAACGTGGAATCGTAAAGACAGTTAAATCTGCTAAGAAGATTATAGATAAGAAAGAACCAGTAGTTTGGGATATTCTTGAGAATGTATTGAAAGGACACCCGGTATTATTAAACCGTGCTCCAACCCTTCACAGATTGGGTATTCAAGCATTCCAACCTAAACTTATTGAGGGTAAGGCAATTCAATTACACCCATTAGCTTGTACGGCGTTTAACGCGGACTTTGATGGGGACCAGATGGCAGTTCACTTACCATTAGGTCCAGAGGCTATTTTAGAGGCACAATTATTAATGTTGGCTTCTCACAATATCCTTAACCCAGCTAACGGATCGCCAATTACAGTTCCGTCACAAGACATGGTTCTTGGACTATATTATATGACTAAAATGCGTGAGTCTACCGAGGATCATAAGGTTCGCGGAGAAGGTTTAACTTTCTACTCACCAGAAGAAGTTATTATTGCCTACAACGAGAAGCAAGTAGAATTAAATGCGAAGATTAAAGTTCGTATTAAAGATTTTAATGAAGAAGGAAATTTAGTTCCACAAATTGTTGAAACTACTGTAGGTCGTGTACTGTTCAACGAAGTAGTTCCAGAAGAAGCTGGATATATCAATACATTGCTTACTAAGAGAGCATTACGTGATATTATTGGAGTAGTATTAGAAAAAACGGATGTACCTACTACAGGAGACTTCTTGGATAGAATAAAAGATTTAGGATACAAGTTTGCATTCGAAGGTGGATTATCATTCAGTTTAGGTGATATTATCATTCCAAAAGAAAAGCAATCGATGATTGAAAATGCTAATGAGCAAGTAAATCATATTATGGATAACTATAACATGGGGCTTATTACGTTTAACGAACGTTATAACCAAGTTATTGACGTATGGACTGCAACTAACGCAGAACTTACAGAGTTATCTATGGCTAGAATCCGTACCGATATGAATGGATTTAACTCTGTTTATATGATGCTTGATTCTGGTGCTCGTGGTAGTAAGGAACAGATTCGTCAGCTTACTGGTATGCGTGGTCTAATGGCTAAACCTCAAAAGGCTACTGCAGCAGGTGGAGAGATTATTGAGAACCCGATTCTTTCTAACTTTAAGGAAGGTCTATCAATTCTTGAATACTTTATCTCTACACACGGTGCTCGTAAAGGTCTTGCCGATACAGCTCTTAAGACCGCAGATGCCGGTTATTTAACTCGTCGACTTGTAGATGTATCTCAAGACGTAATTGTAACGGAACACGATTGTTCTACATTAAGAGGAGTAGAGGTAAGCGCATTAAAGAAAAACGAAGAGATTATCGAATCGTTAGCTTCAAGAATTGTTGGTAGAACAGCACTAAATGATGTGTACCATCCATTAACAAATGAAGTTATTGTAGAAGCTGGTGAACATATTACCGAAGCTATTGCAGCAAAAATCGATGAATCGCCAATTGAAACTGTAGAAGTACGCTCTGCCTTGACTTGTGAAACGAAGAAAGGTATTTGTGCTAAATGTTACGGTAGAAACCTTGCAACCAATAGAATGGTTCAAATAGGAGAAGCAGTTGGAGTGGTAGCAGCACAATCTATTGGAGAACCTGGTACACAGCTTACACTTCGTACGTTCCACGTAGGAGGTATTGCGGGTAACATTTCTGAAGAAAGCTCTATCGATGCAAGATTTGATGGTATTATCGAAATAGAAGAACTTAAGACTGTAAAAGGAGAAGATAATGAAGGTAATAGCGTAGATGTTGTTATTTCTCGTACTTCCGAGGCAAAAGTTATTGATCCAGATACAGGAATTGTTTTAAGTACAAGTCATATACCTTATGGTTCGAACTTATTTGTTAAGTCGGGCGATAAGATTACAAAAGGAACAGAAATCTGTAAGTGGGACCCATACAACGGGGTTATTATTTCGGAATTCGCTGGTAAAGTTCGTTACGAAAATATCGAACAAGGAGTTACTTTCAAAGTAGAGATTGACGAACAAACTGGATTCCAGGAGAAAGTTATTTCAGAAAGTAAGAACCGTAAAAAGATTCCTACACTACAGATATTAAATAGTAAAGACGAAGTATTACGCTCTTACAACCTACCAGTAGGTGCACACATCATGGTAGATGATGAAGAGAAAATTAAAGTAGGTAAGGTTCTTGTTAAGATTCCTCGTAAATCTTCTAAAGCAGGTGATATTACTGGAGGTCTACCAAGAGTTACTGAGCTTTTCGAAGCACGTAACCCATCCAACCCTGCTGTAGTTTCTGAAATTGATGGGGTTGTTTCCTTCGGTAAGATTAAACGTGGTAACCGTGAGATTATTATTGAATCTAGACAAGGAGATATCAAGAAATACTTGGTAAAACTTTCGAACCAGATTCTTGTTCAAGAAAACGACTTTGTACGCGCAGGTATGGCGTTATCTGATGGGGCAATTACTCCAGAAGATATCTTACGTATCCAAGGTCCAGCTGCAGTACAGCAGTACCTAGTGAACGAAGTACAAGAGGTTTACCG
Source organism: Bacteroidota bacterium (assembly GCA_021793135.1). Classification (GTDB taxonomy): domain Bacteria; phylum Bacteroidota; class Bacteroidia; order Flavobacteriales; family Flavobacteriaceae; genus JAJYTI01. The sequence continues at coordinate 3,842 of JAJYTI010000032.1, read as the reverse complement.
TCTACAAGGTGTTAAGATTAACGACAAACACTTTGAGGTTGTAGTACGTCAAATGATGCGTAAAGTTAAGATTGTAGATCCAGGTGATACTACACTTCTAGAAAACCAATTAGTTCATAAAGAAGACTTTATCGAAGAAAACGATAAGATATTTGGAATGCTAGTGGTAGAAAATGCAGGGGATTCTGAAACGCTAAAAGAAGGACAAATTGTTACAGCACGTCAGTTAAGAGATGAAAACTCTATCTTACGTCGTTCGGACAAAGCCCTTGTAGAAGCTAGAGATGCCGAAGCAGCAACTGCAATGCCTATATTACAAGGTATTACAAGAGCATCATTACAGACTAAGTCATTTATCTCGGCTGCATCGTTCCAGGAAACTACAAAAGTACTGAACGAAGCTGCAGTAGCAGGTAAAGTAGATACGCTAGAAGGACTAAAAGAAAACGTTATTGTAGGACACAAGATACCAGCAGGTACTGGATTACGTAAATACGATAGCATAATTGTAGGTTCTAAAAGCCAATTAGCTGAAATGAATAAGGATAAACCAGAAGTTAACCTTAATTAATTTTATATCTTTATGTGCCTAAATAAGAGTAGGTACGTAATATAGAATACGAAAGAAGACCACTCAAGAATTTGGGTGGTCTTTTTTATTTATTAAATAATATATACAATGGAAGATAACAAGAAGAAACCAGGAAAATTAAATATTCAACTAGACGATCAAGTTGCAGAAGGAATCTATAGTAACTTAGCTATAATCAATCACTCTGTTTCTGAGTTTGTAGTAGACTTTGTGAAAATTATGCCTGGAGTACCAAAAAGTAAAGTAAAATCTAGAATTATTCTTACACCACAACATGCTAAAAGATTGTTGAAGGCATTAAACGATAACGTTAGTCGTTTTGAACAAATGCATGGTGAAATTAAAGATTTTGAGCAACCAAGTATTCCATTAAATTTTGGTCCAACTGGTGAAGCATAAAAAAAAGCCCTCAAATTATTGAGGGCTTTTTGATCTGTTTAAAACATAAATGTTAGAACTCACTTACAAAGTGTAATTTCACATTCGGATAGTTTTGTTGTGTCATTTGGAGTGTAAAAGCAGAGTCGGCTAAGAAAACTTCTCTACCATGTTTGTCTTTTGCTAAATATCTTGCTTTTACTCTCGCAAAGTCTTTATATTCCTCTGATTTTTTGTCGGCTACCTCGACCCAACATGCTTTATGAATATTGATGTTTTCATATGAACATTTGGCTCCATATTCGTGCTCTAAACGATATTGAATTACATCGAATTGTAATGCCCCAACGGTTCCAATTACTTTTCTACCATTAAAGTCTAGTGTGAATAACTGGGCAACTCCCTCGTCCATCAATTGCTCTATACCTTTATAAAGCTGTTTTGATTTCATCGGATCAGCATTATTAATATACTTGAAAAATTCAGGTGAGAAGTTAGGTATGCCCTTGTAATTCATAACTTCTCCTTCGGTAAGCGTGTCACCAATAATAAAGTTTCCAGTATCGTGAAGTCCAACGATATCTCCTGCAAAAGATATGTCTACTACTTCTTTCTTTTCTGCAAAGAACGCATTTGGACTAGAGAATTTTATTTTCTTATCTTGCCGTACATGCAAATATGGTTTGTTTCTTTCAAATGTTCCCGATACAATTTTTACAAACGCTAATCTATCTCTGTGCTTAGGATCCATATTAGCATGAATCTTGAATACAAAACCACTAAATTCTTTTTCGTTTGGCTTAACGAGTCTTGTATCACTTTCTTTAGATTGCGGTTCTGGAGCAATGTCTATAAAACAATCTAGTAGTTCTCTAACTCCAAAGTTGTTTAATGCCGAACCAAAGAATACGGGTTGCAATTCGCCAGCTAGATAAGAGTCTTTATCAAATTCTGGATATACACCTAGACTTAATTCTAATTCATCGCGTAGTGTATTTGCCGCTTGTTTACCTACTAGTTCATCTAATTCTGGACTATCTATATCATTTATTTCAATTGTATCTTCTATATCTTTTCTAGGGTCACCTGTAAATAAGTTTACGTTTTTTTCCCAGATATTATAAATACCTTTAAAATCATATCCCATTCCAATTGGATGACTAAGAGGCGTAATTTTTAAATGTAGTTTCTGTTCGATTTCATCATATAAATCAAATGCATCGCGACCTTCTCGGTCTAATTTGTTGATAAATACGATGATAGGAATTTTACGCATTCTACATACTTCTACAAGTTTTTCGGTTTGTTCCTCGACACCCTTTGCAACATCAATTACTACAATTACACTATCTACTGCAGTTAGTGTACGATACGTATCTTCTGCGAAGTCTTTGTGCCCTGGAGTATCTAGAATATTAATTTTAATCCCTTTATATTCATATGCCAATACTGAAGTAGCAACAGAGATTCCACGCTGGCGTTCAATCTCCATAAAGTCACTCGTTGCGCCTTTGGTTATTTTATTTGATTTTACTGCGCCAGCTTCTTGAATTGCTCCTCCAAAAAGAAGTAATTTTTCCGTCAAAGTTGTCTTACCTGCATCGGGGTGTGCAATAATCGCAAAGGTTCTACGCCTTTTTATCTCTTGATCCAATTTCATTTTAGCAATATTTCCGGCAAAGATACAGGATTTTATGTCCATTGCTTGATTCTATAATTCGTTTTTAAAATATATGGTGTGTTTGTTATAGCATTAGTAAATTTTAATTAAAAATTAATAACATGTGATATATAATTGATTGTTGGTGTTTAAAGATGTATTATTTCTTTTGTTTTGCTAGTAATCATAGGGATTTGATAAGTTTTAATATTATTGTGCTGTAACTGATGTTTAGTTGTGTATATTGCATTATTATTCGATTTGTGTTAAGTTAATTTTATAATATTTGTTATAAAATTTGCTAATATGTTTTTTTATCGCAAAATTTGAAAAAGATAATCCAAATAAATACTACCTATGAAAACTAAAATAAGTGGAATTTTAACATTGCTTGCGATGTTAATTGTGCAAGTGTCTTTTGCACAAGAAAAAACGGTTACCGGTATGGTTACTGATGATGATGGCCTCCCACTACTAGGAGTGACTATCATAATAGAAGGGACATCAACAGGAACAACAACCGATTTTGATGGAAACTATTCAATTCAAGCAGAAGAAGGTCAAATTTTAATCTTTAGTTATATTGGATATGAAACAGAACGTTTTACTGTAGGCTCCTCTAACACAGTAAATATTACAATGTCTTCTGGTTCTGTATTATCCGAAGTCGTTGTAACAGCTCTAGGTGTCTCTAGAGAAAAACAATCCTTAGGTTACTCCACTCAGGAAATAACTGGAGAAAGTGTTTCTTCTGTACGAACAGATAACTTTACCAATGCATTATCAGGTAAAGTATCTGGTTTACATATTAGAAGAAATAATAACTTCGGCGGATCTACCAATGTGGTTATTCGTGGTAATACCTCTTTAACAGGTGATAACCAAGCGTTATTTGTTGTAGATGGTGTTCCTATAGATAATAGAACTACAAATGATCCATCCCAAAGTACTGCATCTGGAAATTATTATGATTACGGAAATGCAGCATCCGATATTAATCCAGACGATATAGAATCTATTAACGTGTTAAAAGGTGCAGCTGCATCTGCATTATACGGTTCTCGTGCTGCAAATGGTGTAATTATAATTACTACTAAAAAAGGAGCTAAGAAAAGTGGATTAGGAGTTACCGTTAGTTCAGGTATAAATGTAGGAAGTATTGATAAAAGTACTTTCCCAACTTACCAAAACCAATATGGTGCAGGTTATGAT
>JAJYTI010000255.1 GCA_021793135.1 Bacteroidota bacterium | reverse complement strand
TGTGCTTCGACTTTGGATTTGGCCCATTCCGATGGGTATGCGCTTCTGGAAAAGAAGAAGACTTAGACAAAACCGATGCGATTGCACTTGAAGTGCTAAAAGAACTTAGCGAAGACGCACCCAAAGAGATTCAACAACAAATGAAAGACAATATTGTATGGATTAAAGGTGCTAAAGCCAACAAACTAGTGGTAGGTTCGCAAGCACGAATTCTCTATGCAGATGCCGCAGGTCGTATAAAGATTGCCGAACGATTTAATCAAGCTATTGCCAAAGGTGAGATAGGACCCGTAGTTCTAGGAAGAGATCACCATGATGTTTCAGGGACAGATTCTCCATATCGAGAAACTTCTAACATCTATGACGGTAGTAGATATACCGCTGATATGGCCGTACAAAACGTAATTGGCGATAGCTTCCGTGGTGCTACTTGGGTTAGTATACATAACGGCGGTGGCGTAGGCTGGGGTGAAGTAATCAATGGAGGGTTTGGGATGTTACTGGACGGAAGCGAAGCATCGGACAAACGTTTAAAATCTATGTTATTCTGGGATGTAAATAATGGTATTGCTAGAAGAAGTTGGGCACGTAATGAAGGAGCTAATTTTGCTATTGAACGCGCTATGAAAGAAAATCCATTATTAAAAGTAACGATGCCAAACCGTGTAGATGGCAAACTTTTTGATTAATTTTATTAAAACAAGAAGATTTACTAATTCCTTAACCCGAAGATTATGAGACCATTTGCTTATACCTTAATCTTACTTACCACACTGTTGCTCACGAGTTGTAATAGTGTCCGCGTAGTAAGCGACCATGATAAAGAGGTGGATTTTACACAATACACCACTTATGCATTTTACAAACCAGTAATCGATCAAGCTAAGATTTCTGATTTGGACAAACGCCGAATTCTTCGTGCTATAGATAATGAGCTAACTCAAAAAGGAATGTCAAAATCGGACACACCAGAAATGATAATCAGTATCTATACTAAAGAACAAGAAAGAGTAGACATCTATCAAGATTATTACAGCTATGGTTGGGGGCCTTACTATGGTCCGTATGGTCCATATAGAAATGCTCATGTAAGCCAAAGAACGGAAGGCACTTTATTTATCGATCTTATAGATGCAGAGTCAAAGACATTAATCTGGCAAGGTATCGGATATTCCGATTTAATAACCAAAGATTCAGAAAGTAAAGAGAAAAGAATCAACGAAATCGTTTCTAAGATTCTAGAAGCTTATCCTCCGCAACAATAATTCAGAAACGAATTACAACTAAAAAAGCAAACCGTCTCACCAAAATGAAGAGACGGTTTTTTTATGAGAAAAATACTTCTTGTTTACTGTTTAGAAGCTATACTATAATCTATAACTTAATCCTATACTTACATTTGCCATAGAGCCGAGGCTAGAACGATCTGCATTTGGCACACGCTCTCCTGCATAATCGTATTGCTGATTCATCAATACACCATAAGACACATCTAAGTAAGCGTGCAGTCGGTTATTATCAATCAAAAATCGCGGGCGTAAACCTATAGTAGAAGCTAGCATTTTATTAGTACCTGAGGTACTTGAAGGTTTTCCTAACGCAGCCCCAAGGCCTAGATAAGATTCTAATTCGAAAATAGATTGATCAGGAATGTTAAATAAATCATCTAACATATAAATTCCTTGTAGCTCTATCCTATGGATTTTTAATGAATTACCATGATCACTAGGTTCTGCACCAGAATCGGATAAGCCTGAATAAGAATAATACCCTCGTACTCCGAATAAATTCCCTTCTGGCAAATAACGAAGTCCTAACTCTACCTTCTTCGCATCGCCGAGTTTTAAATCATTGCTTGGTGAAATTGGAATAGGTGTACCTGCACCCAATTCTATTGAAAAATTAGAGCTACCTCCACGGCCACCTCCTGCCCCACGACTTAAACATTGGGAGTAAGACTCTACACTAATAAATAAAACAAAAAGCAGGGAAGTTATTAAACGGATCGATTTTGTCATCTTTTAAAACGGTTGGTTAATATATCTATCTATGGCTGTTAAACGGTAAGCAGCCTATATCTAAAACTAAGCACACAAACATTTATTGCTTAAGTGATAGTTAAAGGAATGTTGTTATTAAGAGAAAAAGGTATAAAGACACCTTTAAACAAGAAAGCAGTTTTTACTTCACTTTATCTAAAGTCTCATACAAATCATCTTTTGCCTGGCTACGGATAGCACCTGTTTTATGTAATAAAACCTTACCATTAGCATCTATAACATAATAAGAAGGAAAAGAACGAACTAAATAATCTCGTTGAAATGCAGCATCTCCTTGCAACACAGTGAAAGATAAATCGTGTTCGTTAATCGCTTTTTTTGCTTTTGCTATATCATAATCTATATTTACTGTAATAACCTCAACACTATCACCATACAAATCTGAAATCTCTTTAACAGTAGGAAACGATGCTACACAAAAACCACAATCGGCAGACCATACTTCAATAAACTTTGGTTTTCCTTTGTAATCGTCAGAACGCACAGTTTTATTATTCATATTTTTTAAACTCCAGTCTGGCGCATTTTCCCCTACTAAAGGATCGGGATTTGGAGTACGAAGTATTTCTACATAACCCTCATTCTTAGGGTAAGCAAACTCGCTATCCTCTATATGTTGGTCTATTTTTATATCGCTAAAATCACGTGTAAGTGCATTACCATTATTTGAAACGCTTTCTATTCTAAAAGGTAATTCGGTTTTTA
>JAJYTI010000031.1 GCA_021793135.1 Bacteroidota bacterium | reverse complement strand
TATAAGTCCAAACTCAATTGTAAACCAATATAATCTCTGTAATTCTAGAAGCTTTACCTCATCATGGATATATTCTAATCCTATTTTGCCGAATTGATGTACAAAATTTGAATATTTTGGATTGCTCAATAGTGGAATATGTCCATATATATCATGAAACATATCTGGTTCTTCTAAATAATTTAATTTTTCTTTAGAACGTAACCATGCCGAAGATGGAAATTTTTTATTTGCAAGTAAAGTAAAAAAGTCATCAACTTCTATTAGACCAGGCACACAGACTACCTCCCATGAAGTAGTTTCTTTAAACCATTCATTTATTTTTTTAAAGTTTGGTAGCTCATGTGCATTAATTACTGGTGATATCTTAACTAATGCTTCTTGATATTCTAAACTAGCTTTATCTACAATATTTCTAGTTTGTCTTTTAAATAGTGTATTCCACACCTCTAAATCTTCTTTTGTGTACTTTTCAAATTCTTGTTTCATGAGTTTAAATAAAAAAAAAGGCTCTCAAATAATGAGAGCCGATGATAAATTTTGTTTTATTGTATATGCACAAATATTATCTTGCCCTCCATCGATGATAGAAAGTATACATATAGATAGTATAAATGCGATTTGTTTTCATTGACAACAAAACTAGAGTAACTTTCTTTAGTTTCAATTCAATATTATCCACTTTAACAAATGTTTATTAAATCTTATAATGCAATATATTGATTATGAAGGTTGTAGTTTTAATCTAATTTTTATTATTTAAATTTCGTTTCTATATTTTCATTGATTATAAAATGTAACTCTAATTAATTTTATATAATTTTTAATCCATTATTCTTAAATTCTAGTGTGTAAACCATTATCTTATTGTCATAATTGGAAATAGAATACCTTTGTATTTTATTTATATTTAATAAAATATGTTAGATAAAGAAAAACACTTAAAAAAATACAAGCGAATAGCTACAGGTTTATTTTTACTTATGGCTGCGATTTACGTTAGTATGTTATTCGCTATACGTTATGATGATTCTAGATGGATGCATTATGTAAAAGCATTTTCTGAAGCTGCAATGGTTGGAGCATTAGCAGATTGGTTTGCGGTTACTGCTTTGTTTCGCTATCCACTTGGTTTAAAAATTCCACACACTAATTTAATTGAGTCTAACAAAGAGAGTATAGGAGCTAATTTAGGTAATTTTGTAACCGATAATTTTTTGACGCCAAAAACTATTCGTCCATATATTGAAAAATTAGATGTGAGTAATTATATAATATCATGGGCAGAAAAACCACAATCTATCCACCTTATTACAGAAGAAATTTCTCATATTATTTTAAATGTTTTAAATGATATATCAGAAGAATCTGTAATACGATTTTCACATGCACAAATAGATAAGAACTTATCTAAGATACCATTTGCTTCTTTTGTTTCACAAGGTGTACAATATGCAATAGAAAATAAAGAGCAAGATAAACTAATTGATGCTGTTGTTCCAGAAATTCGAAATTATATAATCAATAATAAACAGCTTATATATAAAAGAGTTGTAGAAAAACAGCCTATACTCAGTTTAATAGGTGGTAAATCTGTAACTAATCAACTTATTGATGGGCTTCAATCCTTTCTTAATGAAGTAGAAGAAGATAAAAACCATGCTGTTCGAATAGAATTACAAAATAGAATTTTGGATTGGGCCGAAAAAATTAAAATAGATAGTATATGGCAGGATAAGTTTGTTACTATTCTTTCAAACTACATGAACCCAGAAACAACGGAACAATATATTGTAGAGTTATGGCGTCATATATCCGAAAGTATCCAAAAAGATATACATGATGAGGAAAGCAAGATTTACTCTCACCTTCATAATTGGTTATCTAGATTTGTTGTAGATTTTAAGGATGATGAATCTATGCAGAATAAATTAAATGTATGGGTTCAGCATAGTTTGTACCGTATGGTATTAAAAAACACAAAAGAATTAGGTGTATTAATAGAACGAACAGTTGGTGATTGGGATGGCGAGCAATTGAGTGAAAAATTGGAATTAGAAGTAGGTAAAGATCTGCAATTTATTCGTGTAAATGGAACCCTAGTAGGAGGGTTAGTTGGGCTTATTATCTACTTTTTAACCACATTAATAAGTTAATTCTACTATCTACATACAATTTTATCATTTTCGTTTAATGATTGTTTTTAGTGTAAATGACTGCTTATTATTTAGTTTATTTCGACGTTTTGTTGCGCTTCCTTTTTTATATTAACAGATAGTGTTTAAAGTGCGCAGTTGCGCATTATAGTTGCTTTAGCCGTTATTTCGTTGAATGCTTGAGATCCTTATTTATATTAATATAATATTAGTACTTTTGGCCACTATTGTTAATTAATATTAATGTAATATGAATGTGAAATTAAGCAGTGTTTTTACATTACTGGCCTTGCTTCTTGTGCAGTTTACTTTTGCCCAAGAAAAAAACATCACGGGTACAGTTACAGAATCTAGCGGCGAACCATTAATGGGGGCTACTATTATTGTATTAGGCACAAGTAAAGGTGCAAGTACAGATTTTGATGGGAATTTTTCAATAAATGCTAGTGAAGGCGATAAGTTGGAGTTTTCCTATATGGGATATGCAACAGAAGTTATAACAGTCGATTCTAAAGATTTTTATGATGTTGTTTTAACTCCCGACGCAAATGTTTTAAACGAAGTTCTTGTTGTAGCTTATGGTACTGCAAGTAAAGAGTCAATTACCGGTTCTGTGTCTTCAATTAATTCTGATGCAATTACTAAACGTCCTATTAGTAACGCCGCTGGTGCGTTAGAAGGATCAGCAGCAGGTATTCAAGTAAATAATACTTCGGGTCAACCTGGATCCGAACCAAATATAATAATTCGTGGATTTACTTCTGTAAATGGAAGTAATGCTCCTTTATACGTTGTAGATGGAGTACCATACGGTGGAAATATCTCAGATATTAGTCCTGCAGATATTGAAAGTATTTCTGTATTGAAAGATGCTTCAGCTTCTACCTTATATGGTAACCGTGCCTCTAACGGGGTTATTATGATAACTACTAAAAGTGGTAAAGGCGAAGGAAGTATGAACGTATCGGTAAGTCAAGGTTTCTTTAACCGTGGAATTGCAGAATACGATAGAATTGGACCAGATGACTTTATGGAAGTTATGTGGAAAGGATATAGAAACTCCCTTCTTACCGACAATCCAAACATGGGAATGGATGAAGCAAACGCAATAGCATCTAACTCTTTAATAGATGATTACTTAAAATTAAATATTTACAATTTAGCTGATGATGAGTTATTTACAGCAGATGGTAAATTAAGATCTGATGCTAGAATTCTTGATGGGTATAGAAACGATTTAGATTGGTATGACGGAATCGAGCGTACAGGATATCGTCAAGAATACAATGTAAGTGCTAGAAATTCAAATGACAAGGGTGGTATATATTACTCTGTTGGGTATTTAGATGAGAAAGGATATGTAAATCGAGCTGAATTTGACCGTATTAATGGAAGAATTAATGCTGATTATCAAGCGAAGGATTGGTTGAAGTATGGAGCTAATATTGCTGGATCCCACCAAAAATCTGGTACTCTTTCAGCCACTACTGATAACGCTAACTCTTTTGTAAACCCATTTATGTTCTCTAGAAATATTGCTCCAATTTATCCCGTGCATATGCATGATAAGGAAACTGGAGAATATATCTTAGACGAAGATGGAAACAAGATGTATGATGATGGTGATAGAACAAGAACTCAATATGTAGGTCGTCATACTATTTGGGAAAACGAGTTAAACCGTCAAAGATCCTATAGAAATACACTTAGTGGGCAAGTTTATGCAGACATTAATTTCCTAGAAGATTTTACTCTTACCTTACTAGGAGATTTAAATGTTCGTAATTCGGAGAACCAATCCTATAATAACGCAATAATAGGGGATGGTGCTGGTAACGGTGGTAGAGCATCAAGAGCAATATATCGTTATAAAAACTATACTGGCCAACAACTATTAAATTGGAATAAAAGTTTTGGTGATCACCACGTAGAAGTAGTTGCAGGTCATGAGAACTTTTATGATAACTACAATTACCTATACGGATATAAAACAACAGAAACTTTTGCAGGTAAAGAAGATTTAATCAACTTTACAGAGATTACAAACTTGTATGATTATGGTCATACTTATGCTACAGAAGGTTATTTTAGCCGTGCAAAATATAATTACAATCAGAAGTATTTTGCAGAAGCATCATTTAGACGTGATGGATCTTCTAAGTTTTCAAAGAATAAACGTTGGGGTAACTTCTGGTCTATAGGTGGAAGTTGGATTATTTCTAAAGAAGATTTCTTTAACATAGATAAAATAGATAACCTAAAGTTTAGAGCTTCTTATGGAGAAGTAGGAAATGACATGGGGGCTAGTAGATATGCTTATCATGCACTTTATAATATTGCACAAAATGCAAATATGGCTGCATTATACAAATCACAAAATGCTGCAGATGATTTAATATGGGAAACTTCATCTTCATTTGGAGCTTCGTTGGAAGGGCGTGCTTTTGATAGATTGAATTTCAATATTGAATACTTTAACCAATATTCTCAAAACTTATTATTCGATATTAACCTACCACTTTCTTCTGGAGCTACTTCTACAGGTACAGCAGAATCTACCATTGCTCAAAACATTGGAACTATTTCAAATAGTGGTTTAGAATTAAGTTTTGACGTAGATGTGTTACGTGGTCATGATTGGTATTGGAATGTAGGTGCTAATGCTACTTTCATGAAAAATAAAATCACCAAATTACCTGAAGAAAACCGTGAGAATGGTTTAATTAGTGGAAATTTTAAAAGAGTTGAAGGACGTAGTATTTATGATTTCTATACTTATCAATTTGTTGGTGTTGATCAATTAACTGGAGATGCTTTATATGAAGTTGATTCAGAAGTTTATAATGTAAATGGTTCAAATCCCAATGGAGACGCTGTTCCAGATGAATTCTTAACCGAGATAAATGGAGTTTATTATACTACTAACACTACTTATGGAAGAAGAGATTGGTCGGGTAGTGCTATACCTGATGTTTTCGGAAGCTTCTCTACAGAACTTGGTTGGAAAAACTTTACATTAAGTGGAATCTTTACTTATAGTATTGGAGGTAAGGTTTATGATTATTCTTATGCTTCCTTAATGTCTATGTCAGGTACTCCAGGTGCATTGCATAGCGATATCCTTAATTCGTGGGATGGAGCACCAGAAGGTATGACAGAAACTTCGGCAGATAGAATAGATCCAAAAGGAACACCAGTGATAGACTTTACTAGAAGTGCTTATAACAATGCTACTTCTAATAGATTCTTACAAGATGGTTCTTATTTAGTTGTTAAGAATATTTCATTAAGCTATAACTTACCACAAAATCTTGTTGAAAGAATGAATGTGAGTTCTATGCACTTTACTGCAAGTGTAGAAAACTTAGTGACCTTTACTAAATTAAAAGGTATGAACCCTCAACAATCGTTTGCTGGTAGTAGCCAGAACGCATTTGTAACACCTAGAATTTTCACAGTAGGAATTAATGTTGGATTGTAAAATTTAGAATTATGAAATTTAGTTTTTTAAAATATATTGCTTTATCAGGTGCGTTACTACTATCAGCATGTAGTAGTGATTTCCTAGAAACCGAGCCTTCTGACGAAACAGGAGCTGCTACAGTTTTTGAAACAACCGATAATGCTAAGTTAGCTATTAATGGTATTGCACGATTAATGACTAACCAACATATGGGCACGCAAGGGTTCAATGGAGAGGGAACTATTAAAATGTACTATGGAAACTATCCTGGGAATCATTTTGTAGTTGGACTTCCTGGATGGTCTCCAATTATAAATGGGGATTACTATGATAATGTTACTAGTATTTATAATTATTATCCATGGTATTATTACTATAAGCTAATTGCAAATGCAAATGAGATTATACATAATATAGATGGTGCAGAAGGACCACAAGAGGAAATTGATTATATAAAAGCACAAGCTCTTACGTACCGTGCATATAGCTATAGCATGTTGGCCCAGTTATATGGAAACCGTTGGGATGATTCCAATAATGGTTCTACCAAAGCGTTAGTTCTTCGTTTAGAGCCTACGTCTGAATCTATGCCTTTATCCTCTTTAGGCGATGTATACGATCAAGTATATAGAGATTTAGATGATGCGCTTGAATTGTTTGATCTTTCAGGATATCAACGTCAAGAAAATTTTGAAATTGATGCTTCCGTTGCACAAGCGGTATATGCACGTGCAGCCCTTAATAAGCAAGATTATGAAACTGCGGCTAATTATGCAGCAGAAGCAAAAGCAAGCTATCCTTTAATGAATGTAGCAGATTATAAAGCAGGTTTTGCTAACCCAACTTCAGAGTGGATTTGGAGTAGCTATGGTGCTTTAGATGAAACTTTATATTTCTATTCTTACTTTGCATATATTGCATATAACTCTACTGCGAGTGCAGTTAGAACAACTCCTAAGAGAATAAGTAAAGAATTATATGACAAAATTCCAGCATCTGATATTCGTAGAGATCTTTTCTTAGATCCAGAAGGATTCGATTATAATAATAATACAGGAGAAGCTGGTGATGATTTAATCGAGAACGCTTATGATAGATATCCTGATTTAGCAAGTAACGCGACTATTTATGCACACATGCAGTTCAAAGTTAAAGCAAACGATCAACCAGGAGTTGGTAACTTGAATCACTTCCGTTCTTCAGAGTTGTATTTAATCGAAGCAGAAGCGAATTACTTCTTAGAAAATGAAACAGCGGCAGCTAATTTATTAGAAGAACTTACGGCTTCTACAGGTAGAGATCCTGAATATACTTGTACTTTAACAGGTACTGATTTATTCAATGAGATTAAAAAATACCGTGCTATTGAACTTTGGGGTGAAGGCTTCGATTGGTTTGATACTAAACGTTGGAACGATCCAATCGATCGTAAAAGTGTTAGTGAAGGAGGAAATTTCATTTCATCATTGGCAGTTAAGGTAGAACCACATGAAAAAAATAAGTGGACATGGAAAACTCCACAAAAAGAAGTAGATACAAATGATATGATCGACTAAAAATCGATTTACATTAAAGTAAAAAAGAAGCCGATTCAAACTTTGAATCGGCTTCTGCTTTTTATTGGTTAGTTAGATATAGGTTTAAAAATGATATCCTCCGGTTTCAATAACTTTATCTGCAATTTGATGACGTAATGCAGTTACCTGCGGGTAATCTTGGTATTTCGTAAACCTACGTAATCCCATAAGCATCATACGTAATTCATCTCCTTCTGCAGAAGAAACGATTGTTTCTTTAGCTTTTTGAGTAATCTTATCTACCGCTTTGTATAGGTATAATTGCGTCATTGCTAATTGTACTTTTTGAGAATCTTCTCCAAATCTCTCTGCGTTTTTCTCAGTACGTAAAATAGCACTTTCAGCCATATAAATTTCGATTAGGATATCCGATACAGCTAATAGTAGTTGCTGATGGCTTTCTAATTTTTCACCATATTTTTGAACTCCTGCACCAGCAACCATTAAGAATACTTTCTTGAGGTTCTTTAAAATCTCTTTTTCTTGAGATAGGTATGCGCTATAGTCTGGAGTATCAAAAGAAGGGATAGAAGTTAATTCTTCTGCTACTTTCATAGCAGGCTGTAAGATATCTACATGTCCTCGCATTGCTTTTTTCATTAGCATTCCAATGGTAAGCATGCGGTTAATCTCATTGGTACCTTCATAAATTCGAGAGATTCTTGCATCACGCCATGCAGATTCCATAGGTGCGTCTGCACTGAAACCCATACCTCCATAGATTTGTACCCCTTCGTCTGCAGAATCTTGCATATATTCCGAGGCAGCAACTTTAAGAATAGAACACTCGATGGCGAATTCTTCTACTGCTTTTAATTCCGCAGCAGCTCTTTCTTCGCCTGCCTCTAGTCTTACTTCTAATCTATTGTCAATATCTTTAGCAGCTCTGTACGTACCACTTTCACTTACATAAGCTTTAGTAGCCATTTCTGCTAATTTTTGTTTGATTGCTCCAAATTCAGCAATAGGAGTTTTAAATTGTTTACGTTCTTTAGCATATTCGGTAGCCATTCCTAAGACTCTTCTTTGTGCGTCTAGACAAGCTCCAGCTAATTTAATACGACCGATATTAAGTACGTTCATAGCGATTTTAAATCCTTCGCCACGGCCCGCTAACATGTTTTCTACTGGAACTTTTGTGTCGTTGAAGAATACTTGACGAGTAGAAGAGGAGTGGATGCCTAATTTATGTTCTTCTTCACCAAGAGTAATACCATTTTCGGGATCATACTCTACAATAAAACCAGTGATGTTTTTATCATCTTCGATTCTTGCAAATACAATAAATAGACTTGCAAAACCTGCATTTGAAATCCACATTTTTTGTCCAGAAATCAGATAGTGCTTGCCGTCTTCACTAAGCTTTGCTGTAGTTTTACCACTATTGGCATCACTTCCTGCTTCTGGTTCTGTTAGTGCATACGCTCCAAACCACTCACCAGTTGTTAGTTTTGGTAAGTATTTTTTCTTTTGTTCCTCATTACCATATAATGCAATTGGCATAGTACCAATTCCTGTATGTGCTCCGTATGCAGTTGCTACCGATCCTGTTACTCCGGAAATACGATCACAAACTAGCATAGAAGTTACGAAGTCCATTCCTAATCCATCATACTCTTCTGGTACGGTAATCCCTAGTAGTCCTAGTTCGGCTGCTTTACGCATAACACTCTCGGTTAATGCATAATCTTTTTGCTCGAATTTAGGTTTGTTAGGAAGGATTTCTTTGTTTACAAATTCTATTACAGAATCACGCATCATTTGTTGCTCTTCTGTGAAATCTTCAGGCGTAAATACGTCTTTTGCATCTGTTTCGCGTACTATAAACTGTCCGCCACGGATAAGGTTATCTTTGTTATTGCTCATGATATTATTGTTGTTGTGTGTTTATTATTTTAAGTATTCAAAAATTCCTGCAGCACCTTGTCCTGTTCCTACACACATAGTAACTAGTCCATATTTGTTTTTCAGGTTTCTTTGGCGCATTTCATCAAATAACTGTACGCTAAGTTTAGCTCCAGTACATCCTAGTGGGTGACCCATAGCAATAGCTCCTCCGTTTACGTTGACAATAGACGGGTCTAGATCTAAACTGCGGATAACAGCTAAAGATTGTGAAGCAAAAGCCTCGTTTAATTCTATTAACTCTATATCGCTTTGTTTTAATCCTGCATTTTTAAGTGCTTTTGGGATTGCCGCAACTGGACCAATTCCCATTATTCTTGGTTCTACTCCAGCTGCTGCATAGTTCACTAATCTAGCAATTGGTTCGATATTTAATTCTTTTACCATTCGTTCGCTCATAATCATAACAAAGGCAGCTCCATCACTCATTTGTGATGAGTTTCCTGCAGTAACCGATCCGTTAGCAGCAAAAACTGGTCTTAGTCTACTTAATACTTCTAGGCTGGTATCTGCTCTTGGTCCTTCGTCTTGTGTAACGGTATAAGATCTGCTGGCTTTTTTGCCATTTTCATCAATATAATTCTGTTTAACCTCGATAGGAACAATCTGTTTTTCAAATCTTTTTTCAGCTTGTGCTTTTAAAGCTTTCTGATGGGATTCAAATGCAAACTTATCTTGGTCTTCTCTAGAGACGTTATACTTCCGAGCTACTGCTTCTGCCGTAAGCCCCATTCCCCAATAATAATCTTCGTGTCCTTCTTTAGCTAATTTGTAATCTGGAACGGGTTTGTATCCACCCATAGGTATAAGACTCATGCTCTCTGCTCCTCCAGCGATAATACAATCGGCCATGCCACTTTGAATCTTAGCTGTAGCCGTAGCAATGGTTTCTAATCCTGAAGCGCAATAACGGTTAACTGTAACGCCTGGTACATCGGTTATTTCTAATCCCATTAAGGAGATTAATCGTCCCATGTTTAATCCTTGCTCGGCTTCTGGCATAGCATTTCCAACAATAACGTCATCTATACGTTTTTTGTCTAACTGTGGAAAGTCTTTTAATAAATACTTAATGGTATCGGCAGCCATTTCGTCGGGACGTGTAAATCGGAATACTCCTCGTGGCGCTTTACCAACGGCTGTTCTGTATCCTCCTACTATATATGCTGTGTTTTTCATTTTATTCTTTTTTGAGTTGTGTTGATTTTTAATTGCGAAGTGGTTTGTTTTTCTGAATCATGTGCTGTAAGCGTTCTAGTGTTTTACGCTCTGTAGCCAAGCTTAAGAAAGCTTCGCGCTCTAAGTCTAATAAGTATTGTTCGCTTACTAGAGTTGGCTCCGATAAATCTCCACCAGACATAACGTAGGCTAATTTGTTAGCAATTTTCTGATCATGCTCGCTGATATAATGTCCAGCTTTCATACTATCGGTACCTACTAGGAACATACCTAAGGCTTGTTTACCAAGAACTCGAATGTCTGTACGTTGTTTTGGTTGTGTATATCCTTGATCTGCCATTAACCTTGCTACTTGTTTTGCAACTGCTAATTGACGCTTTTTATTAACAACCACGATGTCTTTTCCATGTTTCAGAATTCCAGTGTCATAGGCTTCGTATGCTGATGTAGAAACTTTTGCCATTCCTATTGCTAAGAAGTATTCTTGTAAAGTATTTAGCTCTACATTTCCTTTATTATATAAATCCCCAGCACGGAGTGCCATTTCTTTCGAACCACCTCCTCCTGGGATTACACCAACTCCTAACTCTACAAGACCTATATAGCTTTCTGCTGCTGCAACCACGCGATCGGCATGTAATACCATTTCGCATCCGCCACCTAATGTCATGCCGTGTGGAGCTACTACTGTAGGTATGCTAGAGTAACGAAGGCGCATGGTAGTGTCTTGGAAGTATTTTACAGCCATATTTAGTTCATCATATTCTTGCTCTACTGCCATCATAAATATCATTCCAATATTTGCTCCTACAGAGAAATTCTTTCCTTGGTTTCCTACTACTAGACCATCGAAATCTTTCTCGGCAATATCTATCGCTTTGTTTAATCCTGCTAATACATCTCCTCCAATTGCATTCATCTTACTAGTGAATTCGGCATTTAATATTCCATCCCCTAAATCGGTTACGCGAATTCCACTATTTTCATATACAGTTTTTTCTTTGTCGATACTTTCGAGAATAATAAAGGCGTCTTGACCTGGAATAAGCTTGTAGTCTTTTGATTTTACATCATAGAAATAACGTTTTCCGTCTTTGGTTTTATAAAAGTTCTTTTTGCCAGCCTCTAACATTTCGTTTACCCAAGTTGCTGGAGTTTTTCCAAGATCTTTTATTAATTCCATTCCTTTTTCTACTCCTACGGCATCCCAAATTTCAAATGGTCCAATTTCCCATCCAAATCCTGCTTTCATAGCATCGTCTATTTGATATAGGTCATCTGCTATTTCTGGAATACGATTGGTAATATATGCAAACATGCCACCGAAATTCTTTCTGTAGAATTCACCAGCTTTATCTTTTCCATTAACTAGAACTGGGAATCTATCTGTAAGATTGGAAATAGGTTTTGTCTGTTCTAGCGTCGCAAAGTTTGCTTTCTTTTGATCTCTATATTCTAACGTATCTAGGTCTAAAGCAAGGATTACGCTTTTACCATCTTTACCTTTTACTTTTTGGTAGAAACCTTTATTATCTGTTTTACTTCCAAGCCATTTATTGTCTAACATGGTTTGAACATAATCAGGAGTTTGGAATATTTCATGTTCCTCATCCTCTGGTACATTTTCGTATATTCCATTTGCTACATGTACAAGGGTATCTAGTCCAACAACATCGATGGTACGGAAGGTAGCAGACTTTGGTCTACCGATAACTGGTCCAGTAAGTTTATCTACTTCTTCTACAGTAAGTCCCATTTCTTTTACTAAATCAAATAAACTCTGGATACCATATATACCTATACGGTTTCCAATAAATGCGGGAGTATCTTTTGCTTTTACTGTTGTCTTACCTAGAAATTTATCTCCATAGCCAGATAAAAACTCAATAACCTCTGGTTTTGTTTTTGGTCCTGGTATAATTTCAAAAAGTTCTAAATATCTAGGAGGGTTAAAAAAGTGCGTTCCACAGAAATGTTGTTGGAAGTCTTCCGATCTTCCTTCGCTCATAAGATGAATAGGAATTCCAGAAGTGTTAGAAGTAATTAATGTACCTGGTGATCTATATTTTTCAACATTCTCAAACACTTGTTTCTTGATGTCTAATCGTTCTATGACTACTTCAATTACCCAATCTACATCTTTTATACGATGTAAGTCGTCTTCTAGGTTACCTGTTGTAATTCTATCTGCAAAAGATTTATGATAGAGTGGGGCAGGCTTCGATTTAATACTTTGTTGTAATGAGTGGTTTACAATTCGGTTTCGTACTGTTTTATCTTCTAATGTTAGTCCTGCTGCTTTCTCCTTATCGGTTAGCTCATTAGGTACGATATCTAGTAATAGTACTTCTACTCCGATGTTTGCAAAATGGCAAGCAATCCCACTTCCCATAATTCCGGAGCCTAATACCGCTACTTTTCTAATTCTTCTCTTATGCATGCTTTATTGATTTATTGTTGTGAATTTTGTTATCGTTTATTAAGTCAATTATTGTTTGTGCAACATTTATAAATGTATTTAAATCTTCTTCTGGAATGTTTTCTTTAACTGCTTCATCAAATGCACGTACTACAGATTTGGAGTACTCTCTCATTTCTTTTCCATATGGGGTAAGAAATATAAGCACACTACGACCATCTTCTGGGTTTGGCTTACGTTCTATTAAACCACGTTTCTCCATTGACTTTAATGTACGAGAAACACTAGTAGATTCGATTCCCATTTTTGGACCAAGAGTAGTAGAAGGAGTGCCTTCGTCTGGATCTAAGTTTATTAAAGCAAATCCAGTTGCCATAGTACTATCCTTTTTACTAGCTTCTTCTGAGTACATTTTATGTACATGCATCCAGGTGCTGCGCAGCAAATAATCTATTGTTTTGTCTTTCAATGGTGGATCTATATGTTTTAGGTTACTCAAATATAAAAATTATTTACTATGCGCGCATAGTAAATAGTGTTAAAGTTAAGTCCTTATTACTGTCATTATTTTTACTAAAAATAATGATTACTTATATAAGTGCTGAGTTTTAACAAAGTTGTGTGGTAGTACTACTAGAGTGTTAGTATGGTTCGTGGCCATACATTTCTTTATATAGATCCTTATAAATGTTTTTCACTATTTTACGCTTTGTTTTTAGAGTGGGGGTGAGTTGTCCTCCTTCTATAGTCCATTCATCTGGGGTAAGTCTAAAATCTTTTACTTGTTCCCACTTACCAAACTCCTTATTATATTCTGCAATATCTTCGTGAATTCTTTCTATTACTTGTTTGTTCTTAGAAATCTCTTCGTAGCTATTGCCTATATTATAGCCTTTTAGCTTTGCCCAATCTTTTATAAATTCAAAACTAGGCTGGATTAGCGCTGTGGGCATTTTTTCGCCTTCTCCAATTACCATTATATGGTCAATGAAACGAGATTGTTTAATTGCATTTTCAAGAATTTGCGGGGCGACATATTTACCGCCACTAGTTTTGAACATTTGTTTTTTTCTATCGGTAATTTTTAAGAAGCCTTCATCGTCCATCTCTCCAATGTCTTCTGTGTGGAAAAAATCTCCTGTCATTACCTCTTTCGTTTTTTCTGGATCTTTAAAATAACCTAGCATGACTTGTGGTCCTTTTACCAGTATTTCGCCATCTTCTGCAATTTTCACTTCAGTGTCACGTAGTAATTTTCCTACTGTCCCTACTTTGAAGCCATGATTACGCATGTCGTTTACTGCAATTACAGGTGAAGTTTCGGTAAGTCCATAACCTTCCATAATAGGAATTCCTGCTGCGTTAAATACTCTAGCTAATCGAGGTTGGAGTGGCGCAGAACCTGATGCTACTGCCTTAAGATTACCTCCTAATGCTTCTTTCCATTTGTTAAGAACTAATTTTCTTGCGATGCTTAATTTAAATTCATACCATGCGCCGTTTGCTTTATATGGTTCCCATTTTTCTGCAATACTTACTGCCCAAAAGAAAATAGATCGTAATGGTTGTTTTAATTCAGAACCTTTAGTTACAATAGCATCATAGACCTTTTCTAATAATCGTGGTACTGCAGTCATTACGTGAGGCTTAACCTCTTTTAAGTTGTCTGATATTTTATCGATCGACTCAGCATAGTATATACTTGTACCAGAATATTGATATAGATAAAGTAGCATACGCTCATATACGTGACAAACTGGTAAAAATGATAAACCGCGTTGTTCACCACTTCCGCTTAATGGAAGTCTTTCTGAACTATTAAGTGCATTGCTCACGATGTTTTTATGCGAAAGCATTACCCCCTTTGGAGTTCCTGTAGTACCTGATGTATAAATTAAAGTAGCTAAATCATTTTCATGAATAGCATTTTTTCTTGCTTCTACTTCTTCTTGATTATTGGTGTCTTCTCCTTTCTGTAATACTTCTTTCCAATTAGGAGCTCCTTCTACTTCGTCGAAAGTATAGATACCTTTTAAGCTAGGAACTTGATCGGCTATACTTTTTACTTTATCGTAAACTTCTTTATCTGAAATAAAGCAATATTTTGACTCACTATGTCCTAATACATAGGCAAACTCCTTTTCAGATATAGTAGGGTATATAGGAACGTTTTGTGCACCTATTTGCATAATTCCGATATCACAAATATTCCATTCGGTTCTATTGTTTGTCGAGATAACTGCAATTTTATCATTCGGTTCTACGCCCATTCGAAGTAATGCTCTACTTAATTGATTGGATTGATCAATATATTCTTGTGTAGAAACTGTTTCCCATTTTCCATTTACTTTAGTGGCTATAGCAACTTTTAATGGATTATGCTCAAGCTGATAATATGGAAAATCAAAAAGTCTTTTTATTGTATTCATGTTTATCCTTTAAATTGAAAAAGGTTATAGATAAGTTTCTATCGTTGTTCTTTAAGTGCGATAGTGATAGTTTTAAAAGTACAGAATATTTTTACAATTCATAACATAATTAATTGAAATTGTATAAGAATACATGCTTTTTACTTTTATATTAAAAGGTTTTATGGTGTGATTTTCAGTTTGTTAAGCTTATAATAATAAAAGTTTTATCAATTAAATATTCTATTATTCTCTGTT
>JAJYTI010000030.1 GCA_021793135.1 Bacteroidota bacterium | reverse complement strand
TTGTTTAATGTGCGTTGTTTATCTTCTTCGGTAATTCGTTCTCTTTTCACCATACGATCTAGATTCGTAGTAATAGTATTTACTCCTCTATCTAGCGCGTCTTGTGAAATGTCTATTAAGTTTACTTGGTAGTCAAATTGTGCGAAAGTATGCGCAATACCATTGCCCATTGTTCCAGCACCAATTACAGCTATATTTTTCATTTTATTATAGGATTTTAAAGTTTTCAATAATTTTCATTGCAACGCGTAAGGCTTCTGTTCCTTGTGCCAATGTTACTTCCGGGTCTGTATTGTTGTTGATTGCATCGGCAAAGTTATTAAGCTCATCTAGAATTGCATTGTTGGTGTTAATATCCGGATTGTCAAAGTAAATTTGTTTTTTTATACCTTCTGCATTAGTAAGAATCATTGCATATTCGTCTGGATTTTCAGGTACATCTTTCATACGAACTACTTCACATTCTTTTTCTAGAAAGTCTACGGAGATATATGCATCTCTTTGGAAAAATCTAGATTTCCTCATATTCTTCATAGAAATTCTACTTGCAGTAAGATTGGCTACACAGCCATTCTCAAATTCTAGTCGTGCGTTAGCAATATCCGGTGTTTCGCTAATTACAGCGACACCACTTGCACTTATATGATTTACTTTTGACTGTACCACACTAAGAATAGCATCGATATCATGTATCATCAAATCTAAAACAACCGAAACATCGGTACCGCGAGGGTTAAACTCGGCTAAGCGATGGGCCTCTATAAACATTGGGTTGTTTATTTTAGGATATGCAGCGATAAATGCTGGGTTAAAACGTTCTACATGGCCAACCATGCCTTTTACACCATGTTTTTTAGCTAGTTCTAATATGTTGTTGGCTTCTTCTACAGTGTGAGTTATAGGTTTTTCTACAAAAAGGTGTTTTCCTGATTCGATAACCTTTTTAGCAGTCTCGAAGTGATAAATAGTAGGTGTTACTACATCTACCATATCGCATGCTGCGATTAACTCTTCGACATTATCAAAGTTTTTGCAGCCAAACTCTTCTGCAATTTCTTTTGCTCTTGTAGGATTGCTATCATGAAATCCTACAAATTCGTATTTATCGGATTCAATTAATAATCTAATATGAATCTTACCTAAATGGCCTGCGCCAATTACTCCAGCTTTTAGCATATAGAAAAATTTTGTACAAAGGTAGGAGTTTTTTTGAAATGTTTATTAACTAAAAACATCGAATATGGCTTGTTTAATCCTTAATATTTAAGCTAAAAAGCTAGAATTCAATACATGACCAGAATAAGTTTTTTAAAGACTTAAAGAAAGCTAGAAAATAATCTATCCTCTGTTGTGTATAACTTGTAGACTTAGGGTAATAGAGCTTATATTTGTACTGGAATATTTTAGGACTATAAAATTGAAAGATTCATTTGTACATAAGGGAATGCGAAATCGACTAGTGGAGACACTACGTGAAAAAGGCATAAAAAACGAATTGGTATTAGGTGCTATTGGTAAAGTGCCAAGACATTTGTTTATGGATTCAAGCTTTCTTGAGCATGCATACACTGACAAAGCTTTCCCTATAGCTGCAGATCAAACTATTTCACAACCATATACTGTTGCTAGACAAACTGAATTGCTTGATATAAAAGAAGGTGATATAGTATTAGAAATAGGTACAGGTAGTGGATATCAGGCAGCGGTTTTACTGGAGTTAGGTGTTCAATTATATTCTATTGAACGGCAAAATGAACTTTTTAAAAAAGCACAACGATTTTTACCTAAATTGGGTTATCGCCCAAAGAAGTTAATTTTTGGAGATGGTTATAAAGGTTATGAAGAAAATGCTCCATACGATGGAATTATTGTAACTGCAGGTGCTCCTTTTATTCCCAAACCATTATTAAGACAATTGAAAATAGGAGGTAGATTAGTTATTCCTGTAGGTGATAAAGTGCAAACAATGACGGTTATTGAACGAAAATCTGCTCGTGAATTCATAAAAAATGAATACGGTGATTTTCGATTTGTTCCGATGCTTGAAAATAAAAACTAAATAAGTTTTTTATTTATTTTATAGGTTTACATTCCTACACGAACTCTTATTCCACTATGAGTAGTGTTATTCCAGTAGGATTGAACGTAATCTACACGGAATATACGCCAAGATTTTATTCCAATATTATCTAGCCCTACATACCATTCGGTATATGGTTTTTGATGGTTAACTGCCAATAAGTTAGCTCCTCCTACTAGTTGTAATTTTAAAGCTCTAATTACTGGAATCTTACGCATAATAGCATCCTTAAAGTGATGTTCATAATGAGCAGCTAAGTAAGAGTCATCGGTGCTATGACTATAGTAAGGTAGCATATGAAAGTTTTCAATACCGTTGGAATGAGCAACAAAAGTTTCATTCCCTATAAAATGTTGAAAGTCTGCAAAACTTAATTCGTTTTTATGTACAAAGGTGCCCGCATGGATTAAATATCTTGAGTTCCCTGCTTGTCCCATTTTAATATTCTGTGTGATTTTTGTTTGGAGCTGAACGAAATTATGAGACTTTTCTTCAGCCATAGTTCCAGCAATAGCACCAATATAAATAAGTGGACCTTTACTTTTACCTATTATTTTACGATTTGGGTGACTATAATAATCTTGCGCAAAACGAATTTGAAATCCTAGTTTACTTCTTAATAAAGAATGGACACTGAAAGGAGAAGAAGTCTCATCATTTGGGTTTAAAGGGTCGTTAGAAGTTAACCGATCGGCATACTTCTCTCTTATCTTAGTATTATATAGAGGACTGCGTCGCTCCCAAGCTGTCTCTGCTGTGAGATATATACCATTGAATATTTCTTGGAAATAGGATGCGCCAAACCTTCCTAAATCATACATTTTCAAGTAATTCCTATTATCGATTATAGTATAGAGTGAGTTTGTTAAATTACTAATAGGTTTTTGCCTATTAAATTGACTAGTTTTTGTTCCAGCAAAAACTTGAAGTGTAGCATGATT
This sequence comes from Bacteroidota bacterium, assembly GCA_021793135.1. Lineage (GTDB taxonomy): Bacteria > Bacteroidota > Bacteroidia > Flavobacteriales > Flavobacteriaceae > JAJYTI01. The sequence continues at coordinate 12,440 of JAJYTI010000030.1, read as the reverse complement.
TATAGAATTAAACTTTCTAGTTATTGCTCCAGAAACTCTAGCACGTTTGTCGGAAAAACCATAGTCCAATTCCGATTCTACTCTTAAATAGTTTGTATATTCTTTTTCATATTGCTTGGTAAAACTCACCTTAGTACCCATACTTAATCCCTGTACAGTATTGTAAAATCCTGGAGAAGTAATTCCATCGTAGCTAATTCTCCAATCTTTATTGGAATTACGATAGGTATAACCTAATGCTATATCTTTTACCTTCAATTTATTATGTCGTCGATCGGTTGAGTCTAAGTAAGTTCGAGATTTCTTAACTTCTGCAATACTGTCTTTTTTATGATAATCATCTATTTCCATTTGAGTTAATGGAATAGGTCTATGTTTTTCCCAGAAATCATCCGTTTTAATTGCTTCTGGTAGAATTTTCATTTTTTCTCTTGTAAATTTATGTTGAAGGTTGTCGAAAGTGTAATCTTTATAATGAGCTAAGAATCTTGCTTCGAAATAATTTCTTAATATGCTACCTTCAAAAGAGATTTTTTGTGTGTTTTTTACCCAGACCTTTTGAGAGTTTTCGTAAACAAAATTTTGTTGAATACTAAGTTTCTTTAATAAAGGAATTTGTAGAACATCTTCATCGGCTTCTAAATGGATTCCATAAAATTCGGATGTATCATCAACAATGTATATTGTGCCGCTCCATGCACGATTAGAGCTTCGTTTTGGTTGCACATTTATTTTATTTATTAATTGATTATCATGATAGAAATCTCCTTCAAAACGATATTTATAGATGTCTAATGCATTATTAGCAATAGGCGAGGGGATTGGGTTTAGAAAGCTAATGTTGTTTTCATAGAATGAATATTCAGATTCTTCGGCACTATTAAAACTGAATACTGTTTCTTCACCACTTACTTTACTTGCACTAATTTCTTCATAGAATTTATCTGGAGGAGAAACATATATTGTAGAAACAGTTTCAGATAAATATCCCATTATAGTGTCTTTTAGGTCGTCATCTTCAAATTCTTTTTCTATTCTTTTCATAAAAAGAGAATCGGCTTTAAATTGTATTGCACCACGGGAGTAGAAAGAAGCTTTATAATCGTTTATTCTACTTTTATTTTCAGATTTTTTTGCAATAGCCTTACGAATAATGGCATATGCAGGATCTTCTTTATTGTCTAAAGTTACTTCTGAAAGATGAACGGATTCGGGTTCAAGAATGACATGGATGTCCTTTTGATTTGTTATGTGAAGTTCTTGTGTTTTAAAACCAAGATATTGGATGATTAAAGTATTATCCTTTAAGTGTTTTATTTGAAACTGACCTTCTTTATTAGTAGTTGCTCCTTGAGTGGTATTTTTATAATAAACCGACACTCCTTGAAGCTTGTTGTCCTGATCATCTACAATGGTTCCTTTCAAAAAATCTTGAGCTTGCGATAGATAACCGAACGTAAAAAATAAAATTAATAGCCAATGTCTCATATTTCTTCTTATTAACGATTGTAATATTCTGTGTATACTATAAATTCTATTACACTTTTCTTTGTTTTATTTTTCTTAAGGTCTATTTAATATGGTTGATTTTTCTATATAGATAGACGGGAATTTTTAAAGAAAGGTTGCTTTATGTTTAAATTATTTTTAAAAACAGCTAAGTTAAAGAAATAATATTAATGTTAAAATGAAATATGATATTCTAAAGAATATTATCGAAATATAGTGAATGACTAAGATTCTTACTTGTGAAGAAATATTATATTGTACTTAATAAATGAATTCTAAATATTTTCTATTACATTAAAATTTGCAATAGAAGTGTGTACAATAGGGGGGTGAATCATGTAATCGATTATTATATGGGAGGCGAAACTATAGTTTGGTAGACTATAATCCTTATTGCATTAAAAAGTACGTAGGTTAATTATTCTAGTAATTAACGATTATAAGATTTTTGAATACGTTTTAAATCTCTTTGTGCTTCTCTTGCTTTTAGGCTTTCTCGTTTGTCATAAAGCTTCTTACCTCGAGCCAAACCTATCTCTAGCTTTGCTAAACCTCGTTCATTAGTGAAAAGTCGAAGTGGAATAATGGTGAATCCTACATTCTTAACTTCTTTTTCTAATTTCCGTAATTCATTTTTGTTTAGTAAAAGCTTTCTTTGGCTTCGTGGATTGTGTGAAAAGGAGGTAGCGTGCGAATATTCTTGAATAGACATATTGATAGCAAATAGCTCACCGCGTGAATTAAATTCACAGAAACTTTCACCAATAGAGGCTTTCCCTTCGCGAATAGCTTTTATCTCTGTTCCTTTAAGAACAATGCCAGCCACATAGGTGTCCATGATTTCATATTGAAATCTAGCTTTACGGTTTTTTATATTTACTTTCTTTTGTAATGCCATATATTATGAAAATGCGCTTTTATATTTATTTGCCTTTTGTAAGGCAAGATAAGTTTTTATTTTATTTAAAATATATAGTCCGTTTTAAAATAGACTTCAATTTATAAAACATATTATAGCTAATGAGAAGTCTATTACAAAATATACTTTCTTTTTAATTGCTTAGAAAGTATTATGGATTAATAGGGAATGTATTCGGTGATTTCCAAACCATATCCAGTCATTCCCACTCTTTTAGTTTGTTTACTATTAGAGAGTAACTTGATTTTAGAAACTCCTAAATCATGAAGGATTTGCGCTCCAACTCCAAAATCTTTATTATCCATTACAATACTTGGTGCTTTAGCAATTTCACCTTGTGTTTGAGCCTTTCTTAAAGCTTCTAGTCTAGGTAGTAAGTTGTAAGATTGGTTCTGTTGGTTAATAAATACAATAACTCCTTTGCCTTCTTTTTGAATCGCTTGGAACATGCTGTCTAATGTCTTATCGTCGTCTTTAGTTAATGTGCCAAGTATGTCGTTGTTTACTAAGGTCGAGTTTACACGTACAAGAACTTCTTCATTCTCATCCCAGTTTCCTTTAGACAATGCTATATGTACTTGTTGATTAGTAGTTTGCAAATAAGCTGATAGTCGATAAGTTCCAAATTTGGTTTCTACTTCAAAGTCTTCTTTTTTCTGAATTAACGAATCGTGTTTCATACGGTACGATATCAGATCTTCTATAGAAATTAATTTTAAATCGAAACGCTCTGCTACTTTTACTAATTGTGGTAATCTAGCCATGGTTCCGTCTTCGTTTAAAATTTCTACTAGTATTCCTGCGGGATTAAGACCTGCAAGTCTAGCTAAATCGATTGCTGCTTCTGTATGTCCAGTACGTCTTAGTACACCTCCTTCTTTTGCTTTAAGTGGAAAGATATGTCCTGGTCTTCCTAAATCGTGTGGTTTAGTAGCTGGATCTACTAACGATTTTATTGTTTTAGCTCGGTCGTGAACCGAAATTCCTGTAGTACAGCCATGACCTAATAAATCGATGGAAACTGTAAACTGGGTGTGGTGAAGTACCGTGTTGTTGTCTACCATCATCTCCAGCTCTAATTCTTTACAACGTTCTTCCGTTAACGGAGCACAAATCAAACCTCGACCATGTGTCGCCATAAAGTTAATCATCTCTGGAGTAACCATTTCTGCAGCAGCAATAAAATCTCCTTCATTTTCGCGGTCCTCATCATCTACCACAATTACAACTTTACCTTTGCGAATATCTGCAATAGCATCTTCGATGGAGTCTAGTTGAATATCTTTATGTTGTTTTTTATTTGTAGTTGTCATAATTATTTTTTCTTCTTCTTTTTAAGTTTTGCAAGACGCTTAAAAGGCTTGGTTATACCCGCTATAAAAGCATCTACGTCAAATATACCTTGATCGCTAGTGGCTCGTATAGTAAGCCATATTCCTAATGGTAATAAAATAACTGTACTTAACCAGCTAGCAATAAAAGGATGCAAAGTTCCATCAGCTGCACTATTTTTAGCGAATATACCAATAAAATGGTAGGTTAAAAACAAGCTAATAGCTACAACCATTGGCAATCCCATACCACCTTTACGAATAATAGCTCCTAGAGGTGCACCAACAAAGAATAAGACAACACAAGCAACTGCCAAAACATATTTTTCATGTAATGCTATTTCGTGCTTATTGAGTTGTGTTACCCTTTTTGAAAAGTCTTTCTGTTTAGCAGTAACCTGTTGTTGGGTGTGTTTTACATTATTTATAGCCGCTGTAAGTAGATCGTCTTGTTGTTTTTCTGTAAACCTGTCTAATAACTCTTGTCTATCTTTGATAATATATTCTGGAGTGTCTTTATTACCTTGAGTTTTTCTAGGATATAATTGTGTTATGCCACTTCGGAAATATGTTTCTTCTGTGAAAGTTTTTATATCGTAAGAATAACGATGTGCCAGAGAGTCTATTTCTTGACGTAGCTCGGAAATAGTAAACATATTCTGATCATTAAAGTCGTTTTCTTGATCAATATCTACGTCATTAATTTTAGACAAATCAATATTTAAAGTGTATTCATCAAAGTAACTTTTGACAAAAGGCAGTTTCTTATTTGTAATTATATTTCTTGATTGAATATCATCATAATAGTTACCATTCATCAATACCAATGATAACGTATTAGATCCTAGTTGACTAACCAATTCCCCTTTTTCTGCTTTGATTACCGTAGCATTTTTATTGGGGTTAATATTGTTTTTGGTATGGATAATTACATTATCTAGAAACTGTCCGTTTTCTCCAGATTTCTTATCTACTTTGATATTAAAATCATCACCTATAGAACTAAATTGTCCTTCCGTGATGGCCATTGCAGGACTTACTTGACTGATATTTCTTCTTAGGTTTTTCCATTTGTATTCAGAGTAGGGGATAACGTTATTGGCAAAAATAAAAGCTACAATACCTAAAACTCCAATAAAGAATATTAAGCTTCCCATTGCTCTTTGTAATGATATGCCCGTAGACTTCATAGCAGCAAACTCGTAATTTTCAGATAAACTTCCAAAAACCATTAAGGATGCTACTAAAATAGTAAGGGGTAAAACCAAAGGAATAAGCCTTGGTGATACAAACCATAAGAACTTTAATATTACTGCTGTATCTAGGTCTTTTCCAGCCAATTCGGCTATATATAACCAAATGGTTTGTAGAACAAAGATAAACATGAGAATAATGAAAACACTAATAAAGGTTTTCAAATAAGCAAATAGTATGTATCGATCTAAAATTTTCACAGTGAACTCCTAACGGATTAGTCTAAAGAATTTATGTAGTAACCTTCGCTCTCATATTTGTTACTGTCAAATTGAAATAGGCTTTGAGGAATCGGTTGGTTACTCTTAAATGACTGAACCGTTACAGTATACTTTGTATCATTATTGTCTACCTGAATTAGCTTATAGATGTGTTTAGTTTGTACATCTATTCCTAATAAAATCTTCTTAATCTCTGTTTGATTATCGATAGGTCTTAATTCTACATATTGTATTTTACGTCCTTTTACATCTTGTACGATATCCATTTTTGAAGTATATCCTTCTTCGTAAAAAGTCAACATTTGCGAAGGAGTAATTTCCGTATCCATATTCGGATCGAAGTTAGAAATCGTTACCTCTTCATCTTCTGGTACGATAGTATAGATTTTTTTTCCATCAAAAATTCGTTTTATCCCCAACATTTCTAATGCATATTTATCGCCAGACAGGCTCACATTACCACGTGTTTCTTGGCTAACGTTCTCTTTTGCATTGTTTAGGTTGTACTTAAATTCAATTTGTACATTCTCATAGCTTTTAACCTTTTCCGAAACATCTTTTAAAAGTTGTTTTGAGCCATCTTGTGCAATAGCAATTGTGGCAAAAAGGAAACTGAATAACATTAAGCTTATGGTTCTCATAATGGATTTATTATAATTTTTCATCTTTTAACATTTGATGTAATGCTTCTATTGTTGGAACTAATACTTGTCTAGCTTTACTACCTTCAAATGGCCCTACAATTCCGGCAGCTTCTAACTGGTCGATAAGTCTCCCAGCTCGATTGTATCCGATGCGAAGCTTTCGTTGTAATAATGAAGCAGAACCTTGTTGAGCGGTAATCAATACTTCGGCAGCTTGTTCAAACAGAACATCACGATCTTCTATATCATCATCAAGAGTTGTGCCACCTTCTTCACCTTCATACTCTGGTAGTAAGAAAGCTTCTGGATATGCTTTTTGTGCACCGATATAATCGGTTATTCTTTCTACTTCTGGAGTGTCTACAAAAGCACACTGTAAACGAGTAGGTTCGGTACCTTGTGTATAAAGCATATCTCCACGACCTATTAATTGATCTGCACCTGAGCCATCCAAAATAGTTCTAGAATCAATCTTACTAGTAACTCGGAATGCGATTCTTGCAGGGAAGTTAGCTTTAATAATACCAGTAATAACATTTACCGAAGGTCTTTGAGTTGCGATAATCAAGTGAATACCTACGGCTCTTGCCAACTGTGCAAGTCTTGCTATAGGAGTTTCTACTTCTTTACCTGCTGTCATAATCAAGTCTGCAAACTCATCAACAACTAGAACAATATAGGGTAAAAAACGGTGTCCGTTATTCGGATTTAGTTTTCTAGCTTTAAACTTCACATTGTATTCTTTGATGTTACGAACCATCGCATCTTTAAGTAAGTCATAGCGTTGGTCCATTTCCATACAAAGTGAATTTAGGGTATGGATTACCTTGGTGGTATCGGTAATAATAGCTTCTTCTGTATCCGGCAGTTTAGCTAGATAATGTCGTTCAATTTTATTAAATAGTGTAAGCTCTACTTTTTTCGGGTCAACAAGTACAAATTTTACTTCAGCTGGATGTTTTTTATAAAGTAACGAAGTCAAAATAGCATTAAGTCCTACTGATTTACCTTGTCCAGTAGCACCAGCCATAAGTAAGTGAGGCATTTTTGCAAGGTCTACAACAAAGGTTTCGTTACTAATTGTTTTTCCTAGAGCGAGTGGCAATTCCATTTCGGCTTTTTGAAACTTCGAAGATGCAATTACCGAACGCATAGAAACAATCTTCGGATCTTTATTAGGCACCTCAATACCGATTGTTCCTCGTCCAGGAATAGGAGCAATAATACGAATTCCTAAAGCAGCTAATGATAAAGCAATGTCGTCTTCTAAATTTTTAATTTTAGAAATTCTGATTCCGGCTTCTGGAACGATTTCGTATAACGTAACCGTTGGCCCTACAGTGGCTTTAATATTCGAAATCCCAATCTTATAGTTGCTAAGCGTCTGTACTATTCGGTCTTTATTTTCTTCTAACTCTTCTTGATTTATAGTAATGCTTCGACCTGCGGAGTAATCTTTTAATAAATCAATGGTTGGGAAACGGAATTGACTTAATTCTAATCGTGGATCGAACTCTCCGTATTCTTTTACTAATTTTTCGCTTAAATTCTCTTCTATTTCCTCTTCTTCCTCTGCTTGTTCTATTTCCATTGTTACCTCGCCAGTATTCTCATCCGTAGAAATAGGTTCTATTATAGGTGAAGAGTCTTCTATAGAAGATTGTGGTTCAAGTTCTATCTCTGTGGTTTCTTCAATAGGATGGTCTATTTCTTCTTCAATAACAGTATTTGTTGGTTCTTTTTGTATAGCTGCAAGTGGAGATTCTATAGGAGTTGTCTCTGTTTGTCTTTCATTTTCTCTTTCTTGGGCTGCAATCTGAGCATCTTTTTCTTGTCTCTTTAATTTACGGCGTTCTGCTTTATTTTTTACGTTATCTTTATAGTTATTCCAAGCTTTAGAAATAGCTTCTGGAGTTATTCTTAGGTGTGTAACTAAAAGAACGATAAGTAAGAATAATAGTGCTATAGCAGTTCCAACCTTTCCGATATTTTGATTGGATAAATCATTGATTTCATATCCTATTGTTCCACTTAAAATACCACTTATATGCCCAAAGAATCCTAAGAAGATACTACACCAAAGAATAGTGTAAATCCACCAAAACCATGTTTTAATAAGAGGTTTCTTTTCTTTACCGAAGAAATAGTAGCGTCCGGTTTTAATAAGTAAAAAAGAGAATAGGAAGGCAGCAATACCTACCCCTTTAAATATAAAGAAATGTCCTACGCTTGATCCAAATTTTTTAAGCCAATTCTGAGTTTCTTGCACTTCACCTACAATTACTTCAATCTCACTTTGATCTGCTTTCCAAGTGAAAAGATAAGATATAAAAGAAAAAAGTAATGCCACTCCTAATAACAATAGGAAACTCCCAAAAATAACTTGTTGTTTTTTGGAAAGGCGTAAGGTTCTTGTTTTCAGCGTAGGTGTTCTTTTTTTCTTTTTCTTACTCATGAAATTGTTTGACTTAAAGCGTACAAAAATACAAATATATAACTCTAAAAGGAACTATACTTATATCAAGATATTAGAATAAGAGAATTATTTTTGGGAGGTAGATTATAAGTCCAACAATAATAGCTGCGGTTGCGCTAAATAAAACCGCCCCAGCAGCAATGTCTTTTATAAATCCTATTCGTTCATGATGATCAGGATGAATAAAATCGCATAGCTTTTCTATGGCCGTATTTGCTCCCTCTATAGCAAATATTGACCCTATAGCCATTATTTGAAATATCCATTCTATTGTGCTTATTTTAAAATAAAACCCTGCTACTATGGTTAATCCTGCAATGATGAATTGTGCTTGTATGCTCGCTTCTGTTTTTATTAGATAATATGCGCCTCTGGCAGCATAGACAATAGAGTGTAAACGATTTTTTATAAAAGATTCTTTCATAAGTAAGCTATACTAATATGGAGTGTAATGAATTAAAAGTAGTAATTAATTATCAATTATCAGACAAAAAAAACGAGGCTGCATAATTGCAGCCTCGTTATATATAGTATTATGCAGTGAAGTTACTGATCTATAGATCCCATTACTCTTTGTGCAAAAGTTCTCACAGCATCTCTGTCGGTCATCCCATCTTCCACCATTTTGTGAACTTCTACTGCTCCGCATAAATTGGTAAGTAGTTCTCCAACTACATCCATATCTTGATCGCTACATGAGCGATGTTCAGTAAAGCATTCTAGTACATCAATTGCACTTTGTAGCTTTTCTACATCATTGTTCTTGTGGAGATGTCTAATTACTGGTAACTTCATTTACTAAGTCATTTAATAGTTCAAACTTGTTTGTTTGAACTTGATTAACAAATTTTCCATCTTTAAACGTGGCAAAAGTAGGCAAGTTATCTACTGTTGCCAGTTTTCTAGACTCTGGATATTTTTCAGCGTCTACAAGTAAGAAGGTAACACCTTCTGTTTCACGTGCCAATTTTTTGAATTTTGGCTTCATTAATCTACAGTTTCCACACCATCCAGCCATATACTGTACAACTACAGTATCGCCATTTGCAACGTATTCTTGTAGATTATCTTGATCTAATTCTTTTACCATGATTATTGAATTTTTAAAAATTTATTAGTGTGAGCTTAGGTAAGAAGCAACACCTTCTCTGTCGGCTTTCATTGCATCTTTACCTTCTTCCCAGTTTGCAGGACATACTTCACCGTTTTTCTGTACGTGAGCGTATGCATCAATTAAACGTAGGTACTCTTGTACGTTTCTACCAAGTGGCATGTGGTTAATGCTTTCGTGGAATACTGTTCCTTCTTCGTCGATTAAGTAAGTAGCACGGTATGTTACGCTATCACCTTCTACAGTATAGATTCCAGTTTCTTCGTCAAATTGCTCATTAACCGTATCTAAGATACCTAGATGTCCACTTAAGTTTCTGTTGCTATCAGCGATTAGAGGATAAGTTACACCTTCAATTCCACCGTCGTCTTTTGCTGTGTTTAACCATGCAAAGTGCACTTCAGCAGTATCACAAGAAGCTCCAATTACTTTAACATTACGCTTTTCAAATTCTGCTAATGCCTCTTGGAAAGCGTGTAATTCTGTTGGACATACAAAAGTGAAGTCTTTTGGATACCAAAATAATAATACTTTTTTGTTGTTTTTAGTAGCTTCTTCTAAAACGTTGATTTTAAAAGTGTCTCCCATTTCATCCGTTGCGTTTACGCTAATGTTAGGGAATTTTTTTCCTACAAATGCCATAATGTATGTTTTTAAAGGTTCTTATTTATTTTCACATACAAAAGTACAAGTAAACAAGCGTAAATCAAAGCGTTTATAATGTAATAATTTATAACGCTATTAGGTTTGTCTATAATGTAAAAGAAGTTATATAAGAAATCACTATTTAATTATTTTTGGAAGCTAACTGTCTGATTTTTATGCGGAAAGCAGCGAAAAATAGAGTGGTGAATGGGCTTAACCAATTGAAAATAGCGTATACAAAGTAATCGGTAACATTAACTCCTAAAACACCACTATGATATGCACCACATGTATTCCAAGGTACTAATACCGAAGTTACCGTTCCACTGTCTTCTAATGTACGAGATAGGTTTTCTGGAGCTAGACCCTTGTCTTTATATGCTTGAGCATACATTTTTCCTGGAATTACCAAAGCTAAATATTGGTCGCTAGCGGTTAAGTTAAGGGCTAAGCAACTAGCTACCGTACTTGCAAATAAACCAAAGGTGGTATGAAAAAGTTTTAATAAAGCTTTGCTGATAGCTTCTAATGCACCAATGGCATCCATCACACCCCCAAAAACCATAGCACAAATAATTAACCATATTGTATTTAGCATTCCTTGCATGCCGCCAGATATAAATAAATCTTGCAATAATGGGTTGTCTGTAGGGATGGAAGTTTCTACTGTAATAGCATTCATTATTGATTTATATGCAGAAAGTGGGGTTAATGATTCTGTGTTAGATAAAGTAGTTAATATATCTGGTTGAAATAGTAATGCGGCTAATCCGCCAAGTAATGTACCTATAAGTAATGCTATTAATGGTGAGGTTTTTTTTATAATTAGAAAGATTACGATTCCTGGTACTACAAATAGCCATGGACTGATTACAAAAGAATCTTTGATGGAGTTTTGAATACTTGCAGGGTTTATTTCTCCACTTGTATCTAGATTTAAACCTAAAATTATAAATACTATTAAGGTAATTAGAATTGTTGGGATAGTAGTGTAGAGCATATATCGGATATGTGTAAATAAATCGGTTCCTGCCATAGCTGGAGCGAGATTTGTAGTGTCGCTTAATGGAGAAATTTTATCTCCAAAATATGCACCCGATAAAATTGCACCAGCAGTCATCCCTATTGGAATGTTAAGAGCTTCAGCAATACCAATAAGGGCAATACCTACTGTTGCAGAGGTTGTCCAACTACTACCAGTTGCTAATGAAATAATACAACATATAATAAGTGATGAGGCAAGAAATATCGAAGGGCTTAAGATGTCTAGCCCGTAGTATATCATAGTAGGGATAATTCCACTAATTAACCAAGTTCCCGCTAGAGCTCCTACCATAAGTAATATGATAATTGGAGAGGCGGTAGCTTTAATATTGTTTGCTACTTCCTGCATCATTGTTTTATAGGACGTTTTGTTTGTAGCCCCAATAATACCTGCAACAGCAGCACCTAAAATAAGTATAAATTGATTACTGCCATCTAATGCATCATCTTTAAAAGCGTAAAAAACATTATAAAACAATAAAGCTATTAGAACTACAACGGGAATTAAGGCCTTTATGATAGATAATTCTGGTTTTACATCTAACGTGTTTTTATTGTTTGTATCGGCAGTACCCATATTAATTTATCTTATTTTGAATGGAATAATATTGTTTTTGAATTATATGTAATGTTACAACTTTAGTAGAATATGTGCAAGTCTTTAAGTTTTTCCAAAAATTTTTCTAAAGGTTGGGAATAAAAAAAGAAGCCAATAATATTGACTTCTTTGAAAAGTATAGTAAGATAAATTCTGGTTGGCAAAATTAAATTATTCCTACTTCCTTTATACACGTTATCATTTTCTTGAAAGTGTCTTCAATATCATGATCTAGTCCAATAGATATTCTAACTAAACTATTATTAAGTCCCATGGTTTTTTGTTCATCTGCAGGTATCTCCGAAGAAGTTGAAGCTCCAGGAGCACTAAATAATGTTTTGTAAAACCCTAAACTTACTGCTAAGTATCCCAACTTCTCATCTTGCATTTTCTCCATTAAAGCATCTGCTTTTTCTTGAGTTTGGGCATCTATAGTGAGCATTCCTCCATATCCAAATTCTTTGTTCATTATATTTGAATATACTTTATGCCCAGGATGAGATTCGAGTCCTGGATATAAAGTACGAATTCCTGCATCTTCAAATTTTTTAGCCAAATACAATGCATTTTTGCTATGTTGTTGTATTCGAATAGGTAAAGTGCGTAAGTTTTTTAATATAGATGCTGCTCTAAAACTATCCATAGAAGCTCCTATAAGCATACTAGCTCCAGTGTTTACATCTTTAGT
>JAJYTI010000254.1 GCA_021793135.1 Bacteroidota bacterium | reverse complement strand
GGTAAAAACGATAGAAAAACACACCAATATTCTTAGTAGCGATTTACATACTATAGAAACGTTAGGTGGAGGTAGTGCTAGATGTATGTTAGCCGAAGTGTTTTTACCAAAAAAATAATTTTTCTCATTCTAAGAAAAAATACGGATAACTCAAGTTATTGATGTTTATTCGTCTTGATTATTGTTATTACAAATACCATAGCCTGTAAAAACTTATTATCTTTACAGGCTTAAATTTTTATAAGATGAATATAGAGAAGCTGGTTAGTGACCATATCAAAAAAGGATTAAAAGAAGAATATAATGTAGACCTAGAAAATGTAGAGTTTCAGGCAACAAGAAAAGACTTTGAAGGTGATTTAACGGTAGTAGTTTTCCCGATTCTTCGGTATATAAAAGCTAATCCAGTGGTTATCGGTGAATTTTTAGGAGAGTATTTGGTAGCTCAGCTTCCACAAATAGAGAAATATAATGTAGTAAAAGGTTTTCTAAACTTAGTATTATCCGATACTTACTATCTGAACTTTTTTAATGAAGTAAAAGATTTTTCGAAGTACGGATTAGAAACCAATACTAAATCGCATTTAATTGTAGAGTATTCATCGCCTAATACTAATAAGCCACTGCATTTAGGACATATCCGTAATAACCTACTAGGATATTCAGTTTCCGAAATTCTCAAAGCGGCAGGACATTCCGTTCATAAAACTCAGATTGTTAACGATCGTGGAATTCATATTTGTAAAAGTATGATTGCATGGGAACGATTTGGAAATGGAGAAACTCCAGAAAGTTCGGGAATGAAGGGAGATCATTTGGTGGGTAAGTATTATGTAAAGTTTGATCAGGAATACAAGTCGCAGATTCAAGATTTAATGGCTAATGGCATGTCTGAAGAGGAGGCAAAGCAGGAAGCAGAAATCATGAAAGCTGCACAAGATATGCTACGTAAGTGGGAAGCAAATGATGAGCAAGTAGTAAGTCTTTGGAAAAAGATGAATGCCTGGGTTTACAAAGGTTTTGATGTAACTTATAAAGCTTTAGGAGTAGACTTCGATAGTTTATATTACGAAAGTGATACTTATTTATTAGGAAAAGATGTTGTAGAACAGGGCTTAGAAAAAGGTGTGTTCTACACACGCGAAGATGGCTCTGTATGGTGTGATTTAACAGAGGAGGGCTTAGACGAGAAATTAGTGCTACGTGGAGATGGTACAGCAGTATATATGACGCAAGATATAGGTACTGCGATTAAACGTATAGAGCAAAACCCAGACACTAAAGGAATGATCTATACTGTTGGTAACGAACAAGATTATCACTTTAAAGTTTTGTTTTTAATTCTTAAGAAACTTGGATTTGATTGGGCAGAGAATCTTTATCATTTAAGTTATGGAATGGTAGATTTACCATCTGGTAGAATGAAGAGTAGAGAAGGGACAGTGGTAGATGCAGATGATTTAATAATAGAAATGGAACAAGCTGCTAAAAAGATATCTGATGAGCTTGGAAAATTAGATGGATTATCAGCAGAAGAGAAATTAGATTTATACCATACAATTGGTCTGGGTGCACTAAAATATTTTATTCTAAAAGTAGATCCTAAACGTCGTATTGTCTTCAATCCAGAAGAGAGTGTAGATTTCCAAGGGAACACAGGTCCTTTTGTTCAGTATACTTATGCACGTATTCAATCTATAGTCCGTAGAGCAAAAGAAGAGAATGTGCCATCTACTTGGAATGCAGATTCGATTACTCTTCATGAAAAAGAGAAAGAACTATTGAAATTAATGCAGTTATTCCCAGAAACTATTCAGCAAGCAGCTAAACAATATAGTCCAGCATTAATAGCAAACTATACCTACGAATTGGTCAAAGAATTTAATTCTTTTTATCAAAATGTATCTATTCTAGGAGTAGATGACGAAGGCCTAAAAGCTTTCCGCGTTGCATTAACTTCAGCAGTTGGTGCAATTATAAAGACAGCGTTCCGTTTGCTAGGAATAGAGGTTCCTAACAGGATGTAAGAACGTATTAGTCTATAAGGTTATATACTTCTTTAATACTATCTAGAATACTGCTATAATCAATATTAAGGTCTACTAATTTACCCGTAGCCATATCAAAAACCCAGCCGTGTACAGTGAGCCCATAATCTTTATTGGCTAATTGTACATCGGCTGTTTTTATTACGTTTACACATTGTTCAATTACATTTAACTCAACTAGTCTGCGATAACGCTTTTCAATATCTGTTATAGAGTTCAGTTCGGTTTTATGCATACGATATACATCCCGGATGTTTCGTAACCATGGGTTAAGTATACCTAAGTCTTTCGATTCCATTGCGGCTAATACTCCGCCACATCCATAGTGTCCACAGACAATAATGTGTTTTACTTTTAGATTTTTTACAGCGTAATTAATCACTGACATCGCGCTTAAATCTAGGTTGGAAATTACATTAGAGATATTTCTATGAACAAATACCTCACCAGGAGAAGCACCCATAAGTTCTTCGGCCGTAACACGGCTATCACTACAGCCTATATAAAGAACTTCTGGAGCTTGCCCTTTAGATAGATTACTAAAGTAGTCTGGATCTTTCTTTAGTTTTTTAGCAACCCATTGCTCGTTATTTTTTAAAATATCTTTAGTGTTCATAGAATTTCAGTATTGTATTCAAGTGATAAAAGTAACGAAAGAATAAAAGCGATCTGTGTTTTTTTAATAAAATCTGCAGCAGTATATATAAAGTACTGTTGTAGATAGGTTTGTATCTTTTATGGAAAACTTATAAATAAATATATATAATACATTTTTGCGACAATG
>JAJYTI010000029.1 GCA_021793135.1 Bacteroidota bacterium | reverse complement strand
TCATTTTCAAGATGAAAAAATAGTATGGGAGTCTACCCAGAAAGGAGCGGTAGGACGATTTTCTACAAAAGGATTGGATGAGGTAGCACTTCAAGTAGAAAGTATTTTGGGTAACGGACAGAATGCGACCTATTTAAAAAAATTATTTCGAGAGGCTTATACCAAACATGATACATTAACTAAAGCAACACGTTTTCTAGTCAATGAATTATTTGGCGATTTAGGATTAGTTATTATAGATGGGGATAGTAGGGAGCTAAAACGCTTTTTTATTCCCGTAATAAAATCGGAGTTAGAACAACAAAAGAGTCATTTAAAGATAAGTGAAACCACGCGTTCACTTGTTCAAGTTGGATATCATGAACAAGTACATCCACGTCAAATCAATTTATTTTATTTAACCGATGATAATCGCCTGCGAATTGAACAAAATGGTGATGAATATATATTGGTCGATGGAGACAAAAACTTTACGAAAGAATCTATTTTAAAAGAAGTAGAACAAAGTCCAGAGCGATTCTCTCCAAATGCACTATTGCGTCCTGTATATCAAGAAATTATTTTACCAAATGTCGCATATATTGGAGGAGGTGGAGAGTTAGCATATTGGCTACAACTTAAAGATTATTATAATGCTATAAAAGTGCCTTTTCCAGCTTTAGTATTACGAACTTCCATGTTGTTAGTGAATGAAAAACAAAGTAGAAAGTTAACAAAACTTGAGGCGCCTATTGATATCTTGTTCTTAAAAGCTCCTGAATTAGAAGCCTATTGGGCCGAAAAACTCTCGGAGTTTCCAATAAACTTTGCAAAGCAAAAAGAACATTTAGAAAAGCAATTTTCAGACCTATATACTTTAGCAGAAAAAACTGACAAATCTTTTATCGGAGCTGTAGCCGCGCAAGAACGTAAGCAAATAAAAGGGCTAGAACATTTAGAAAAGCGCCTTCTTAAAGCACAAAAAAAGAAATATGCGTCGGAGATTGAACGTCTAACTGAAATACAAGATGAGTTGTTCCCTAAAGAAAATTTGCAAGAACGAATAAGTAATTTCAGTGCGTTTTATTTAGCCTACGGTGATAAACTACAACAAAATATATCAAAAGAAACAAATCCATTAAACGGAGCATTTAAAGTTATTGTTTTATGAAAAGCATGCATAAACTGGATATCAACCTAGTCGAAATGACTATGGATGTTATGAAGTATACCATTAATAGAATTTCCAATACGAACCCCGATCTTGGTGCACCAAAAACCGAAGAAAAGCTGTTAGAATTAGTTGGTGACACGGTAACCGAAAATGGTATAGGTGGTGAAAAAGCGCTAGCTTTATTCAAAGACGTATTAGTAAAAGCTACCGTTCCAGTAGATCACCCAAAGAACTTTGCTTTTGTTCCTGCATCTCCAACTAGAGCCTCTATTTTATTCGACTTGATAACCTCTGCATCTTCTATTCATGGTGCATATTGGATGGAAGGAGCCGGTGCAATCTTTTGTGAAAATAGAGCAATGGAATGGTTGGTGTCATTAACAGGTCTACCAGAAACAGCTTTTGGAGTATTTACAAGTGGAGGTACTTCAGCAAACTTATCTGCTTTAGTAGCTGCAAGACAGACTTGGCGAGATAAAAAGGAAGAACGTAAAGTTTTACGTTCTCTATTATTAACTTCCAAGAGTGCCCACTCTAGTGTTAAATCAATGGCCAATGTAATCGATGCCGATGTAATTGCTATTGGGTATGAAGATGATAAGATGACTGGCAAAATGGTGAAAGAAGCTGTAGATAATTTATCAGAAATAGATAGAAAGCGTTTGTTTGCTGTTGTTGCTACAGCAGGAACAACAAATGCGGGTATTATAGATGATCTTCAAGGAATTTCACAGATATGTAGTGAAGAAGATCTTTGGTTGCACGTAGATGCTGCTTATGGAGGAGGAGCACTGGCAGCACCTTCGGTAAAACATAGATTTGCAGGAATAGAAAATGCAGATAGTATCACCATAGACCCACATAAATGGTTGTTTTCACCTTACGATTGTGGTGCTGTAATCTATCGTGATATGGAGTTAGCAGAAAAAGCACATTCGCAAAAAGGTCCTTACTTATCCATTTTTAAAGATGAAGGAGCGTATGGATTCAACCCAGCGGATTATCAAATCCAATTAACAAGAAGAGTTCGAGGATTACCTCTATGGTTTTCTTTAGCCATGCATGGAACCAAAAGATATCAACAAGCTATCGAGCGAGGTCTGGAACTAGCACAAATAGCCGAAAGACATATAGATGCGATGGACTTTGTGGAGATTGTAAGACCAGTAAGTTTGTCTTGTGTATTGTTTAGAAGAAAAGGTTGGTCTGCTGAAGATTATAGAGAATGGACCTATAGAAATCATAAGGAAGGATTTGCCTTAGTAACCCCTACACAATGGCGTAATAAAGAAACTGGAGAACACGAAACAGTTGCTCGCTTCTGCTTTATAAATCCAGATACCACACAAGACGATATTGTTTCGGTATTGCATTCTATGCATTTAGATTAATAAAAAAACATTAAATATGCGAGGAAATACGCTATAAATCATATTTTCATTATTTTTGTCTATGCAAAATACAGTTTTAATTCTCGATTTTGGTTCGACTTATACTCAGCTAATTGCTAGAGATGTTCGCGAACTACAGATTTTCTGCGAAATTCACCCTTATTATAATATTCCAGAAGATCTATCTAACTATAAGGCAATAATCCTTTCAGGAAGTCCTGCAACTATTTATGATAATGATGCACCAACTATTGATTGGGCTAAAATTAAAGGTAAGTTGCCGATTTTAGCCATGGGATATAGTGCGCAGTTGTTATTGCAAGATTTAGGAGGGAAGCTTTCGAACGATATTTCAGAAGAGAATTATACAAAGCAGATGGAAGTTCTTTCTAAAGATGCGATTCTAGAAAATTGCAGCTCTAAGACTCAAGTGTGGACAGCTACAGGTGCAAAAATAGAATCTTTGCCAGAGAATGTACAATCTTTAGCGCGTATAGATAATTATACCGTATTCTTTAAAGTAAAAGATACGCTTATTTATGGAATGCAATTCTATCCTCAAATATATTATACTACCGAAGGAAAAACGATGTTGAAAAACTTCTTGGTATCTCAAGTGGGAGTGAAACAAGAATGGACATCAGAAGTTTTTATAGAAAATACCGTTTCTAGTTTAAAAGAACAAATAGGAGATAGTAAAGTAGTATTAGGTTTAAGTGGTGGAGTAGATTCAACAGTAGCAGCTATGTTATTGCACAAAGCTATCGGTAAAAATTTGTATTGTATTTTTGTAAATAACGGACTACTTCGTAAAGATGAATTTAGTAGTGTATTAGCACAATATGAACATTTAGGATTAAATGTAAAAGGAGTAGATGCTTCAAAAGAATTTTTAGGAGAATTAAAGGGAGTTTCAGATCCTGAAGAAAAACGTAAAATAATAGGACGAGTATTTATCGAAGTATTCGACCATCAAGCAAATGAGATAGAGGGGGTAGAGTTTTTAGGGCAAGGCACCATTTACCCAGATGTTATCGAAAGTGTATCAGTAGCAAATAAAGGGGTAGCAGTGAAATCTCACCACAACGTAGGAGGGTTACCTGATTTTATGAAATTGAAGATTGTAGAGCCTTTGCGTATGTTGTTTAAAGATGAGGTGCGTAGAGTAGGATTAAAAATGGGAATTGCTAAAGAGCTTATTGGAAGACATCCATTTCCTGGTCCTGCGCTAGCTATTCGTATATTGGGAGATATAACTCCAGAAAAAGTTGCTATCTTACAAGAAGTAGATCATATTTTTATTGATGGTTTACGTCGTTGGGATCTATATGATAAAGTATGGCAGGCAGGTGCTATATTATTGCCTGTTCAAAGTGTAGGAGTTATGCACGATGAACGTACCTACGAGAGTGTAGTGGCTTTACGTGCCGTTCATTCAGTAGATGGTATGACAGCTGATTGGGTGCCACTTCCTCATGACTTTTTAAAAGAAATAAGTAATTTGATTATCCATAATGTAAATGGTGTAAACAGAGTAGTTTATGATATCAGCTCTAAACCACCAGCAACTATTGAGTGGGAATAAAATATTTAAGAATACTTTAAATAGCTTTATACAATTTCATAGAAAGATTAAAGTTGTGTATTAAGTAGAAACTAAAACTAAAGTGTAGTGAAACAATTTTTATATCTGTTAAGCTTTGTGTTGATTATAGGTTGTGGTACAATTATGCCACAGCAATCACAATATAGGACTCATACTGTGGCACAGGGAGAAACCGTTTATTCTATTGCTCAACAATATGGTGTAACGCAAGAAGCAATTTTGGAACTTAATCCAGAGGCAGAAAATGGAATTTACCCAAATACGGTAATAAGAATACCTCGTGAAACCTCTATTTTTGATAATGCCGATATACACTTTAGAGAACATAAAGTGCTGCGTGGAGAGACTTTATATGGCATAGCAAAAGAATATCAAGTGAGTGAAGATGTAATTAAAAAATTTAATAAACATCTGTACTCCGAGTCTATACGTGCAGGGGAGATTATTCGTATACCAACAAAAATACGCGATGGAGTATGGATAGATGATGATGAAATGGATTCAGATAGCGAATCTACTATTAATGGTATGGCTACACATACTGTTAAATCGAAAGAAACTTTAAGTTCTATAGCTAGAAAATATGATACTTCTGTAGATAAGATTAAGGAATTAAATCCAATGTTGGGCGATGTATTGTCCGAAGGAACCATCTTGCTTATTCCTAGTGAAGCAGCAGGGAAACAAATGAGTGATAAGGACAAAGGATTTATTTATTATGAAGTAGGAGAGGCGGAAGGTTTTTTCCGTATCCAACAGCGCTTTGGTGTAAGTAAAGAAGAAGTAATTAAGCATAACCCACTTGCTGGCGACGGATTGAAAAAAGGAATGGTGTTAAAGATTCCTATTGACAATCCAGAGGATTTGAAAGACGATGAGACTATCTTAGAGAACACTGTAATAGATTTAAAAGACCATATTAAAAATCGTTCAGATAAAAATATTGCATTAATGTTACCATTACGTTTATCTCGAATTCAAGATATAGACTCCATTGATGCTAATTCTAAAATATTACAAAACGATGCCACTTTACGTGTAGCTCTAGATTTTTATCGTGGTGCCGTTATGGCTGCTGAAGATGCTGCAGCACTAGGCTTACCTGTAAATTTACGTGTTTATGATACAGAAGGTTCACCGAACAAAGTATCGCAACTCATTTCAAGTAATAACTTTAAGCAATATGATGCGGTAATCGGACCTATTCGATCGCCAGAAGTGGAGCGTGCAGCTCGTGATTTACAGAAAGAAAAAGTAGCAGTTTTCTCACCACTTACAAATAGAGTTACTGGAAAATACAACAACTTATTCCAAACTTTACCAACTAATGAAGTATTGGAAGATATGATGTATAAGTATATTGAAAAAAACAGTGTTAATAAAAATGTGATATTTATTACAGATTTAAGTGCTGGTAGTCAAAAATATAAAAACATCAGAAAAATTGTTTCTGGCATAACAACTATAACTCCTACAGAGAAAGGTTTCTTGTACCTAAAAGAAGTAGAGCCTTTCCTTAACAAGGATAAAGAAAACTGGATTATCTTGGAGTCAAATGACCCATTGTTGGTAAGTAATGTTGTAGGAATGCTTAATGGAGTAGCTAGAAACTACGATATGCAACTGTTAACTACTGATAAGAGTAACGCATACGATTACCACGATGTTTCTAATAGACATTTAGCACGATTAAAATTTACTTTCCCTTCTATAAACAAGAGTACATTATCAGAAGAAGAGTCTGAATTTGTAAACCGATACGAAAAACAGTACAAAAATACTCCAAATCGTTATGTAATAAGAGGTTACGATTTGACATATGATGTATTACTTCGTTTGGCTTCAGACGAAACAATTTATAAAGCTTCGGATAAAGTATATTTAACAGAATATGTAGAGAATAAATTCCAATATTCATCTAAATTCAGAGATAGTTATAAAAATAATACAGGATACATTGTTCAGTATACTGAAGATTTAAATTTAAAGGTGGTTGAATAAGCAAAACTCTATATCCTATTTAGTAAAGGTATTTTTCATATTTGCTTTATTGTGTGCAAATTATGTTAATGCACAACAGGATACTATTTATTGGAATAAAGAAAGGCCATTAGCTTGGGAAGATTTTAAAGGAGTCCCAGAATCTAATGCTATAGAGTCTGCACAAGCTTCTTCTGGAGTTGCGTTAAAATTTCAGTATAGAAAAGATGTGATAAATGATGCATGGGATTATAGATATGAAGTGTATAGTTATTTTTTACCGGAGTTATCTTGGTATAAGCCAAATGAAATAAATTACTATTTGCTAGAGCATGAACAAAATCACTTTCATATCAGTGAATTTTTTGCTAGAAAACTTAAGAAAGAATTATCGGAATTAATTGCTTCTGAATCAGTAGGGAATGAAGCAGAGCGTGTGTATAATAAAATACAAAAAGAACATGCTGCATTTCAAAATAAATATGATAGAGAAAGCAAACACTCCTTAAATGTCGATAAAGAGTTAGAATGGCAAGAACGAGTTCTAGACTCACTGAATAAATATAATGACTGGAAATAATCATCATTTAATAGAGTTGGCCAACTATAAGATGCCATTCGGACGTTTTAAAGGTAAATATTTAGTGCATATTCCCGAAGCTTACTATATCTGGTATAAAGGAAAAGGATTCCCACAAGGAAAACTAGGACGTATGATGCAAGAGATGCACGAAATAAAAGTAAATGGATTAGAATATTTACTTACGCCATTGATAAAAAAATAAAAAGCTGTCATTGGTTAAACGACAGCTTTAAAAAGGTTGAAAGAGGGAGAGTGTAACTAAGCCTCTATCTTTTCCTTCAACATAAAATAAAAGTGTAATTAATATTAATTCGGTTAGTTAGTTGAATTAAATATTCTTCCCCAAGTTAATTCTTAATTCAGTTTAGATAATCGAATCTTCTATTTACTAGTTGAATTATAATGCTAATATCATTCTTTACTTTAATTAGTAAAACACCAAGTGAGTATTGTAAACCTATGAGTTAGTATTTAGAGTAGTTTACTTAGTATTCATTTTCACTTTTTTTATACCACTTTAAGCCTTTATCAAACAGGCGTTTCTAAAGATTTTGTAATAAGCATCTTTGTGATTTCTATAGACAGACGTATTTCTATGTATTGTCTACCTATATATTTTTACGACTATTCATAATCCTAAGAGAAAATTTCGGATAATCTTCAATAAAGCCGTACATTTGCATCCCGTAAACAATAACACGACAACCACAGTTTTATGGACACTACTAAGTATATCTTCGTTACGGGCGGCGTATCTTCTTCTTTAGGAAAGGGAATTATTGCAGCATCGCTAGCCAAATTATTACAAGCTAGAGGGTACAGCGTTACTATTCAAAAGCTTGACCCGTATATCAATATCGATTCTGGTATGCTTAATCCATATGAGCATGGAGAGTGTTACGTAACCGAAGATGGTGCCGAAACGGATTTGGATCTTGGACATTATGAGCGATTCTTAAATATAACCACTACGAAAGCCAACACCGTTACTACTGGTAAAATTTATCAAAGTATAATCGATAGAGAGCGTAGAGGTGGTTTTTCTGGTAAAACAGTGCAAGTAGTACCACATATTACCGATGAAATTAAACGTCGTATAATGAAATTAGGTGAAAGTGGGGAGTATGATATTGTTATTACAGAAATTGGTGGTACAGTTGGTGATATTGAGTCTTTGCCTTATATAGAAACGGTTCGTCAATTAAAGTGGGAGTTAGGTGATGATAATGCTTTGGTAATCCACCTAACATTAATTCCATATTTAGCTGCAGCAGGTGAGCTAAAAACGAAACCTACCCAACACTCGGTTAAAACTTTGATGGAGAGTGGAATTAAAGCAGATGTATTGGTTTGTAGAACAGAACATGAGTTGTCAGAAGAATTAAGAAACAAACTAGCTTTGTTTTGCAATGTAAGATTAGAGGCAGTAATCCAATCTATAGATGCATCAACTATATATGATGTACCCAACTTAATGTTACAAGAAGGACTGGATACTATTACTTTAAAAAAATTGCATTTACCAGAAAAGCACACTCCAGATTTAACAAGTTGGAATGCTTTTTTAAAGAAACATAAAAATCCGAAACATTCTGTTCGAATTGGATTGGTAGGGAAGTATGTAGAACTTATGGAGTCCTATAAATCTATTTTAGAATCTTTTGTTCACGCCGGAGCATACAATGAAATAGATGTAGAGGTAGTACCTATACATTCGGAGTATTTAACCGAAGAAAATCTAGAAGAACAATTAGGAAGTTTAGATGCCATATTAGTCGCTCCAGCTTTTGGTGAGAGAGGGGTTGCAGGAAAAGTACTGACTAGTAAATATGCTAGAATAAATAAAGTTCCATTTTTAGGAATAGGAATGGGAATGCAAATGGCAGTAGTAGAATTTGCTAAAAATAAAATGAATTGGGATGATGCACATTCAGTGGAACTGCATCCAGAATCATCCTTCCCTTTATTTATTGTCGATCAAGAAAAGAAATTAAATATTGGAATGGAAGATACTATGCGCTTAGGAGCATGGGAAACTACTGTTGTTAAAGACAGTTTACTTTATTCAATTTATAATAAAGAAGATATAAGTGAACGCCATCGACATCGTTATGAATTTAATACAGCGATGCGTAATGCGGTAGAAGAAGCAGGTATGAAAATCTCTGCTATAAATGAAAAATATGATTTTATAGATGCGATAGAAATACCAGGTCATCCATGGTATTTAGGCGTGTTATTCCAACCAGAATATAAGAGTACGGTTGTAAATCCACATCCGTTATTTATAGAATTTGTAAAAGCTGCGTTTAAGCATAAAGAGAATAAATAAATATTAAAAAGCAAACGTAATTTAATAGTTAGAAGTAAATGGAAGAAAAGAAGTTTGACAGTAAAACGATCATTGGATTGGCATTGATTTCAGTCATCATGATCTGGATGCTGTATAATAATTCACCAACACAAGAAGAGGTTGAAGCAGAACAAGCAAAAACCGAAAAAATAGCGAGTCAAGAAAAAGAAAGTGACAAAACTTTAGATACAGCAAAAGTTGCTGCTGCAGATTTTTCAAATCTTAGTGCTAAAGACTCCTTAGCACAATTACAATTGCAAAATGAATTAGGGGCGTTTGCTTACTCTGCTAGTTTAGCATCTGCTTCTGAGCACGAAACAGTGCTAGAAAACGATAAGTTGTATTTAAAGATAAATAATAAAGGAGGTTACATATCCGAAGCCCTTGTTAAAAACGAAGTAGGTTACAATGGTGCACCAATTTATATAATCAAAGATGCAAATGCTACTTTAGGTCTTCAATTTACTTCGGAAAATAGAATTCTAAATACAAATAACCTGTATTTTGAACCAGAATTAACCGACACTGGAGATAGCAAGATTTTAACTATGCGTCTTAAAGCCTCAGAGGATAAATATTTGGAGTATCGCTACGAGCTACCAAATGATTCCTATATGATGGATTTTAGTATTCGTACTTCGGGGCTAGATGGAATGTTAAATACTAGTCAACCAATTACATTAGATTGGGAGTTAAAAGGCTACCGACATGCAAAAAGTATAACATACGAAAATCGTTATACTAGACTTACCTATGAACATGAAGGTAAAAAACATAATAAGTTATCTGCTAATAGAAATGGAGATAAAACCGTTAAAGACGTAAGCTGGATGAACTTCCGTCAGCACTTCTTTAGTTCAATGTTATTGACAGATACTCCATTCTCCGAAGTGAGATTAGAATCGGAAAACTTGGTAGAAGATGAAAAAGTAGATACAATATTTACTAAGCGTTACCAAGCGCAGATGGCATTAGAAGCTAAAGGTGGAGAGCTGAATTATAATATGAATATGTACTATGGTCCAACAGACTATAAGATATTCAAGAAGTATGGTAGAAACTTAGATAAAGCTATGCCATTAGGTTGGGGTATATTTGGTATTATAAACAAATACATCTTCATTCCTATCTTCGGATTTTTAAGTGGCTTCCTACCAGCAGGTATTGCAATTATAGTGCTTACGATTCTTGTGAAAATAGCACTGTCACCAGTACAATATAAACAGTTTGTTGCACAAGCAAAGATGAGAGTGTTACGCCCAGAATTGGAGGCGATAAAAGAAAAATACGAAGGGAATCAAATGAAGATTCAGCAGGAAACCATGAAGTTGCAAAATGCTGCAGGTGCTAGTCCATTAAAAGGATGTTTACCGGCATTACTTCAATTGCCAGTGTTCTATTCATTATTTACATTCTTCCCAACAGCGTTTGATTTACGAGGAAAAAGTTTCTTATGGGCAGAAGATTTATCTAGTTATGACAGTATAGTAGAATTACCTTTTTATATTCCATTATATGGAGATCACATTAGCTTATTCCCAATATTAGCTTCGGTTGCGATATTCATTTACATGACGATGACTATGGGGCAAAATTTACAGGCACAACCACAACAACCAGGTATGCCAAATATGAAGTTTATGATGTATCTTTCTCCATTAATGATGTTAGTATTCTTTAATAACTATGCGAGTGGTTTATCACTTTATTACTTCGTATCTAACTTGCTTACCATCGGTATTATGCTAGTGATTAAACACGTGATTATCGATGAACAAAAAATTCACGCAAGTGTTCAAGAAAGTAGAAGTAAACCTAAAAAGCAGAGTAAATTCCAACAAAGAATGGCTGCTATGATGGAGCAAGCAGAAGAACAAAAACGTATGCAAGAAGCAGCTAAAAGAAATAAAAAGTAAGTACTAAAGTAAATATGCTTTGATTAATATTAATAACGGAGATTTTTAAAAATCTCCGTTATTTTTTTTGCATACAAATTAAAATAATTATTTCTCATCGGCCGAAGGTCCATAAATTCCAGGTACAGGAATATCGAGTAGGCGTAAATAAACCGTTAGTTGCCCGCGATGATGAATAAGATGATTCATAATAATCGAACGAAAAAAAGCAATTCTAGGTAGTGCAACTATAACTTTTTTGCCTACTCTTAATGTAAAGGTTTCTAACCAAAATTCTTGCTCAGTTTCTTTAATAAAATTTATAAACGCATTGGTTTCTTTTTTCAACACCGCTGATAATTCATTAAAAGTATTGCAGGCATAAGGTTTGTAGTCCTTTTCAAAATCAAAAGAATCGTTTTTTAGTGAGTTTCGAAAACCAGTCTGTAATTCTACTATGTGTCTAGCCAATTGTATAGTGGACATAGATTTTTCATGTGGCTTCCAATCTTTCTTATTATCATCCAAATTAGCCAATATACGTATGGTTTTCTCCAATTCTGATTCCACTTCGTGTAATACTCCAGTAATTAACATGTTCATATCTTAAGGAAATTTAGGGTTGTCTGTAATTAAATATAACGAATAAATCATTTAGAAAGAGAATAATTAAGAAGTCAACAATCTATTAAATATGTATCGTATCCTAGTTGTTGTCCAAACACAGCAAATTTCTTATATTATAGATGTAGATTTGGATAAAATTTTAAATGATGAAAAACTCAAAGTTAATTTTGATTCTGCTCGCTATTAGTTTTATAGGATTAAATGCATGTAAACAAGAAGGATCCCAGGATATATTCGAGAGCAATCCAAAGGATACGCAAGTAAATATTGAATTGAATACTGATGATAAGATGAAGTATAACTTGAATGAAATTACTGTTTATGATGGACAAAATATAAAGCTTACTCTTAATCATCTAGGTGAATTGCCTGTTACAGTAATGGGACATAACTTTGTTTTAAAAGACAATGATTTGTCTTTAGATAGGTTTGCTCATATAGCTATGCGCTCCGGTAATACCGAATATGTTCCTACGGAAAACGTATTGGCCAATACGAGTTTAATTGGTGGAGGAGAAAGTACAACTATAGAATTTACTGCACCAGCAATAGGTACTTATGAGTACTTATGCACTTTTCCAGGCCACTATACAGTTATGAGTGGTAAGCTAATCGTAAAATAATTTCTCTATTTTTTAAATAAATATTGCGGTTGATGCGTAGCGTTTACCGTAATTTTTTTTGATGTTAATTTGGCTTTTATTAGCCAAATGGACCAAGCAGAAATAAATAAAATAATAGTAACTTTGTAAACTTAAATTTAGAGAAATGAAAAGGGTTGTAGTAGGATTAAGTGGAGGAGTAGATTCAAGTGTGGCAGCTTATCTGCTAAAAGAACAAGGATATGAGGTCATCGGATTATTTATGAAAAATTGGCACGATGATTCCGTAACTATATCTGATGAATGTCCATGGCTAGAAGATAGCAACGATGCAATGCTTGTAGCTCAGAAATTGAATATTCCATTCCAAACGATAGATCTTAGTGAACAATATAAAGAACGTATAGTAGACTATATGTTCAACGAATATGAAAAAGGGCGTACACCCAATCCTGATGTGCTATGTAATAGGGAAATAAAATTTGATGTTTTCTTAAAAATAGCCATGGATTTAGGAGCCGATTATGTGGCTACTGGTCATTATTGTAGGAAATCGTACATAGAAAAAGACGGTGAAACTATTTATCAATTACTTGCTGGTAAGGATAATGCTAAAGATCAATCTTATTTCTTATGCCAACTTTCGCAAGAGCAATTATCTAAAACTCTTTTTCCAATAGGAGAATTACAAAAATCGGAAGTTCGAAAAATTGCTGCAGAGCAAAACTTGATTACTGCTGAAAAACGAGACTCTCAAGGTTTATGTTTTATAGGAAAAGTACGTTTACCAGATTTCTTACAACAGCAATTAAAAGCGAAAGAAGGGCAAATAGTAGAAGTAGAAGCTACCCATGATATGTTCCGTAACGGACAGGTTCAAAATTTTGATAGCTTATATGATGAAGCTGTTTATCATAGTCAAAAGCAACATTATACTTTAGCCGATGGAAAAGTAGTTGGCCAACATATTGGAGCACACTTTTTTACTAAAGGACAACGTAAAGGTTTAGGAGTAGGAGGTACTAAAGAGCCTTTGTTTGTTATAGATACAGACGTTGAAGAAAATATTATTTATACAGGACAAGGTAAGAATCACCCCGGACTGTATAGAAGAGCATTATTAGTGCATGCAGACGAAGTACATTGGGTACGACCAGATTTGGCATTAGAGGTAGGTGAGACTAAAGAGGTTTTAGCGCGTATTCGTTATCGTCAGCCACTTTGTAATGCCAAACTTTATTGTGCAGAAGAAGGAATATATGTGTTGTTTGATGAACCACAATCTGCTATTACCGAAGGACAATTCGTAGCTTGGTATATAGAAGATGAATTAATAGGTAGCGGAGTAATTGGATAAATAATTAAACGTAAAAGGTAGATCATTTAGATGCCTTGCATTATACTAGAGCTTTGTTAGTAGATAACTTATATTTGCTATACAAAGCTCTTTTCATTTTAAATCTTATATCAAATGCAAAATAGAATAACAAAACTTTTTGGAATTAAATATCCTATTGTACAGGGTGGAATGATTTGGAATAGCGGATGGCGATTGGCTAGTGCTGTAAGCAATGCTGGGGGATTAGGATTGATAGGTGCAGGCTCTATGTATCCTGAAATATTATTGGAGCATATTAAAAAATGTAAGAATGCTACCGACAAACCATTTGGAGTGAATATACCTATGCTATATCCAAATATAGAAGAGATTATAGAAATCGTTATCAAAGAAGAAGTTCCAATTGTATTTACTTCTGCGGGAAATCCTAGAACATATACGGCTAAGTTACAATCCCATGGTATAAAGGTAGCTCATGTAGTAAGCAGTGTGAAATTTGCTTTAAAAGCACAAGAAGCAGGGGTAGATGCAATTGTGGCAGAAGGTTTCGAAGCTGGAGGTCATAATGGACGGGAAGAGACAACAACGCTTACTTTAATTCCTATGGTGGCCAAAGCCTTAGATATTCCGCTTTTGGCTGCTGGAGGGATTGCTACTGGTCAAGCGATGCTTGCTACAATGGCTTTAGGAGCCGATGGAGTGCAAGTGGGAAGTAGATTTGTGGCAAGTGAAGAATCTAGTGCACACGATGCATTTAAACAACGAGTAATAGAAGCTGTAGAAGGCGAAACTATTCTCACCCTAAAAGAATTAGCTCCAGTAAGACTAATTAGAAATAAATTTTATGAAGAAGTAGAGGCACTTTATAAAAAAGGGCCTAGTATAGAAGAATTAAAAGAACTACTCGGTAGAGCTAGAGCAAAACGCGGTATGTTTGAAGGGGATTTAGTAGAGGGAGAGTTGGAAATTGGTCAAGTTTCTGGCCAATTAGATAGCATTCTTCCTGCAGGAAAAATTGTAGAAAACATGATGAGAGAATTCCAAGAAGCCAAAGAGAAAGTAGCTAGCTTTTAATCATCTAATAAATCTGGACGAAGTTTTTGAGTTCTACTCAAAGCTTCGTCTTCTCTCCACTTTTCTATTTTATTAAAGTTTCCGCTTAATAATACCTCAGGCACTTTCCAACCTTTATAATCGGCAGGACGAGTATAAATAGGAGGGGCTAGTAAATCGTCTTGAAATGAATCGGTTAAGGCGCTTTCTTCATTGCCTAAAACACCAGGAAGTAATCTAATAATTGCATCACTTACCACTACAGCAGCTAGTTCACCACCACTCAAAACAAAATCGCCTATAGAAATTTCTCTTGTAATGAAATGGTCTCTAACGCGTTGATCCACCCCTTTGTAATGTCCGCAAAGAATAATAATATTTTTCTTTAACGATAACTCATTGGCATGGCTTTGTTTAAAAGGAGTACCGTCGGGAGTCATATAGATTATCTCGTCGTAATCACGTTCCGATTTTAATTTTGTTATGCATTTATCAATCGGTTCAACCATCATAACCATTCCTGCACCACCACCATATTGGTAATCGTCTATTTGCTTGTATTTATTTGTTGCATAATCTCTCAAGTTGTGAGTATGAACAGATACAAGTCCCTTATCTATTGCTCTTTTCAAAATAGAAGCTTCAAACGGGCTAGCTATTAGTTCTGGTAGAACAGTTATGATATCAATTCGCATAAGAAATGGTTTTAAAAGTAAAGGTTCACAAAATTAAATAAAAAACGATGGAGGAGCGCACTCCAATCCATCGTTTTTAATAAGGTTTAATCGTCTATTAGTAATAAGTAAAACGACGTACTTGTGCTACATATTTAGCAAGACGAATTACTTGATGGCTATAACCATATTCGTTGTCATACCAAATGTATAGGATAACATTGTTTCCTTGGTCATTTACTATAGTTGCTTTACTATCATAAATAGCTGGAGCCGATGAGCCTATAATATCAGTAGATACTAACTCGTTACTTGTAGCATATTGAATCTGCTCTACTAAGTCTCCTTCTAGAGCGTGTTTTTTCATTGTATTATTTAAATCTTC
>JAJYTI010000253.1 GCA_021793135.1 Bacteroidota bacterium | reverse complement strand
CCTTATTTCTACGGACAGCCTGTTTGAGAGTCCGAGTCTCCACGCCATACAACTCGGCTAAATCACGATCCAACATCACTTTTTGATCTCTGAATACGTAGATACGCTTCATCAAGATCTCATCAGGTAATGTATGTGCAGTAGTATTGTTGTCACGCTTATTCATCAATTTATCGGTTTATAATACATGAATCTTTATCACAATTTATTCATTAATAACATTTAGCTGGAGCTTCATGATTTCTCCAATTTACTGTTCTATATGTTTTCCTTCAAACTCTTTTAGTCGGCGCTCTTTGCAAAACTGTTTTTTTGAGTGGAAATCGTTAATATTGATTAATATGCTTGCATCCTAAATATAGATGGATTTTTCCTCACTTCCAAATAGGAGTTTAACTTACTTTTAAAGTTGATTTAGAGGTTTAGGTTTTTTACTCTGTTTGGTTCAAACACACCGAAATCAATGGCACTATGAGACCGAAATGGCTGGCACAAAACGAACCGGAATATCCACTGATCTTTCAAAAGCCCTAATACTACCGGATAAAAAACCTCACGAGTGCGAGGAACTTTAAGTTCTATCATTTTTCCATTTCCAAAAGTTCTGGGGTAGCCATTGCCATAATCTTTTGTGGCTTTTGATACTCAGCCCGCTCTGCTTTCATTATAGCTTCAAGAGTGATTTAAAATGATATTTAACCGATTTTCTTTTTCAATGATGTATCTTCAATGATTTGTAAATTGTAGTTGTGTAAAACGTATATTTCCTGATTTTTTTGATGATTAAATCAAAGATAACAGTTATGCGTTTTACCTTTTTGGGACAGTATCTAAATTTGTAATAAAACATGAAAAGCTTGTTGAATATTGTCCTCTCATCCAAAGTCTTCTATTTCAGAAAAACAAACGATAGCTTCGAAATACACAAGGTTTAAAAAAATCATGTTACTGAGCTATATTTTTTATAGTCATATGCACTTAGAAGCTTTCTATATTCCGTATCAATGTCTGAAACATTTTCTCTTAAAAAAACTTCCACATCATTAAGTGAAAGGTGACCTTCATATGTATTCCAGATTATTGAATTCATTTTGTATGAAGGTGGGATAGAAATGTCGTTAATTATGTCCTCTATAGTTTCATGTTGTTGCTTACAAGTCTGTTGCATACGATTTAAACTTAGCTCTATATTTTTTACTTGTTGAGTTTTTAGCTTCTCTGTATTTTGGATATTCGGATTTATTATGCTGAATCCATAGATTGGGAAGTATTGAGCGGGTTGAATTATATATTTATCAATTAACACGAGAATTTGAGAATTTGACTCATCTATTATATTAAAATAGTTTGCCAATAACTCTGATGCAGTTTGAAAGTGATATTGGATAGTTCGTGAGGATCCTATTGCCAAAATTTTCTCTCCATTTTTGAGAGAATCTAGATCTTCTGTTATACTCACTTTAATTTCTCCTCCAGAATATATTTCTTTAACTATGTTTTGTACTTTTCTAATGTCTAATGCTGTTACAGGTAACTGTAATTCAGAAAGAGCATGATATATAGTAGAGAAATCATCTGTTTTTATTTTATTTATCGCAATAGTTAATCCACCTTCTAAGACAATGTCATGCTCAGATATTGTTAAATTATTGCTCTCAGCTTCTCTTTCGATTAATAAAAAGTTGTTTTTAATATTTGAAGCCAAATCTGAGTTTGGTTCAACATACGTGAAAATTGTTTTAAGAATCTTTTTTATATTTTCATCACCAACACTATAACCCATAAATATTATGGGGTTGTGAATGAAAAGGGAGAGAAGTTGGGCTCGTATAAGTTCGTACTTTTTGTCAAACTCTTCATAATCTTTATTTGTAATAATAATTTTATTTGGATCTTCATTGCATCCATGAATTTTATAAACAGATCCATATGGATTGCTCAGTAGAATATTGTTTCCTACCAGTTTATTGAATTCGAAAATTGACTCTATTAGGCTGTCATAATTTGTAGTGATAACTGATCCGATATTTTTTCTAATTTTCTTTAAATTTTTCAGTTCCTCCTCGAACTCTTCCCTGAATTCTAATTTAGAAAATAAACTACTTATATATATTTTGAACCTGCTTAAAAAAACACCTTTGCTCATGTTATTATAGAAGATGTCATTTATTGCCTTAAATTTTCCATTTCTATTCTTTGTTAAATAGTTATTAAAGTCTGTTTCCAAAACTTCGGCAATTTTTAGATAATCAAATTTCCCTTCAGATTGGCAGCTTGCTTTTATGTCAAGATAATATTCCGGATTGTCTGAAAGTTCAAAAGCAATCTTACTAAGTAGTTCATCCCAAGTATAGGAGTTTTTTAAATACCTTAAACTAATTCCTGTTCCTATAAATAATACAGGGTGGTTTTTATAATTTGCAATGAATTCATGTATTCTCATCTAATCTTTCTTTTTTGTTTATTTTATATTCTTGAGATCACGTAGATTGGATCAAAAAGAAGTTTATTCTTTAAAATTATTATGCGTTTTTCCTTATAAGATCTCAAGAAGGCACGACATTAAGCTATATCTATAATCCAGTCTTATTTTCTTTCGCTGATTTCGGTTCAGAATGTTCTTGTAATACTTCTTTTATAAGGTCAATATACTTCATAGGCACCTATTTAAGCTAGTTGCTTTAGTTGTAATTTGATTTATATCCTTAATATCTGTCATAAACTACCTTCCATCTTTCCCACTTTGTACCCAATTCTTTTTCGTTCGGGTAGGGCGGGAGTTTCCAGTTTATCTTCCAACCGCTCGATATATTCAAATATCAGCTCTACGTTCTTATCCTGTCCTTCTTGTTTTTTCGC
>JAJYTI010000028.1 GCA_021793135.1 Bacteroidota bacterium | reverse complement strand
ATTAAATGATAAAGGGATAGCTTTTTTTTTCAATCTTAGAAGAATAAAATAAAAGATTGGACCAATGAGAGCAAAGAAAAGTATATATCTAATATAGCCAGAAAAGGCAGCAATGTAAATAGCTATGGTTAAAAAAGGAATCCAAAACAGACTCGTTTTCATCATAGTATTATACTCATATGCTTTAAATTGTTTTGATTCTATCATAAATTCACTTCTTTTAAATCAAACTTAGTTATTATTTCATAATTGTTTTTGATGTATTCTTTAATAGAAACATTTGCATTTTTTAAAATCCCTGTTTTGTTTTCAACTGTATAGGTAATTCTAAAAACAAAGTCAAATTCGGTGTAAGAGAATTTAATAAGCGGCTGATACATTTGAATATATAAGTTTTGTAATATACTATCATCTAAAGACTCTTTATTTAATGTACCAACCAGTCTATATGTAGTGGTTAGTTCTTCTTCTTTGACTACTGTTTTTATAAAATTAGTCTCTAAGCTTATATTAGGAAAGATTTGTGAGTTCTGAATTAATTTAAACTCTTTTATCTCTGCATTTAAAGAATGCAGAAGGACGTAGTAAAAAAGATTTTTTTGAATAACTTCTTTAAACGCTTTTTCATTTGAAAACTCTTTATTACCATTTGAAATAAAATCTTGAATACTTTTGGGGTTTCGCTCTTTTAATTCTTTAAAAAAAGCAATATGATTCATTTTATTTTTAGTGAAGTCTTTCCATTTTCTGGATAAAGAATCAAAATTGTAAACTTTAGAAATCTTATTTTCTTCGTCTGAAAAAACGACATCGTTACGTAATAATTCTATTTCTTTTATCAACTCAAATGCATCTTGCATATTTTGAGGTTGTATTGATGTTATATAATCTTCTAAGTTTATTTTTCTAAGCGTGGTATTCCTTTCTTTTAATATGGAGTATAAATACTGTGTTTTTATTTCACATGAAAAATGAGGTTCTCCATCAATTAGGATAAGGTTGTTTTGAGAGCAACGATATCTTGCTTTTGGGTAAAATGATTCGGAGTTTAATGCAATTTCTTTTGTTTTCTCTTCTTTTGTGAAAACTGGGATTTTCAATTCTTGTGAAGCAACAACATACTCAGCTCCATACATAGGCTTGAATATTTTAACGTCGGGATTAGCTTTTTTAATATCCTCAATAGATATATCATATTTTTTTGAAATGTCTTCTAAGTTTTCAGCAGGTTGAACTTTGTGAGATTTATATTTCATTATATTTTGATATTATTTTTCATTACATGCAACACATAAATAGACGCAATAGGTTAAAGATGTACTTTTCTTAATATTCCCGCTAAACATCACTAATAACAGGAATGTTTATTTCTTTTAGGCAGATTCCGTTTTTATGTTTTAGTTTTATTTTAAAATTATATTATATAAATATACAAAGTTATAATTATGTAAAGTAGTCCGATTATTCCTAAGAGTTAGGAAATTCGTTTCTATTAGAATACTTAATCTATTTTCTTTTCATCAGTAAGGTTTAGATTTTTGGGTAGTGGTAAGGTAGAAATGTATTCAAGAGATAATTAATAAAGAAGGGAGAAGAAATTACAAATTGTATTTCTTCTCCCTTTAATATTTTATTCCACAATGTGCTTTAAAAATTCATTGAGTTTCTAAGCATATTTTAGACTATCAGCTTACTAAATTTAGACTTTTTGTTATGTAAAGTTCCTGTGTGATTTAGTTAACTAGTTGACTATCAATTGATATTGTGGAGCCGGGGAGATTCGAACTCCCGTCCAAACGTGCAACCATAAGGCTTTCTACATGTTTAGTTTTTCGTTAGTTTTTCGTCTGTTTCCCGGTGAAAAACAACCAAGTCACAGCTTAGCTTCAATTAGATTTCGCTACTTCATCAAAGCCCTAAAATAGCTAGGTTTACTTTTACGAAGTCTCTAAGTCGAATGCCGTAAACCAAGGCTTTCGAGAGACTTCCTGCTTGTCTGCCTTGCAGACCGAGGCACATCTTACTATAACTTCAGATTATGCAGCTAGGGCGTAGTTATTCTCGCCGTTTAAAAAAAGTTGGTAACACTAGATTTTCGAGCGGTGTTCCAAGGCTCGACATGCTTACATTACAATTAAACCCGCTGTCAAAACCAGTCGGCCCCAATTATATTACAATATAAAATATCCCAAAAACCATACCAACGTATCTATTTTAAAACAAAATCTACGTCAGCGTGATGTTGAAGTGGATGCAAATTTACAAAAAAAATGTATCTTTGGCAATAGCCTATTCTATTTACAATAAAACCCTTTTTATATGAATAAAACCTTTGCCTTGATTACCGAGCGTAAAAATCCACCAGATAGACGTGTAGTATTTACCCCTAGTTTATGTAAAGAGTTTAAAAAACGTTATCCAGAAGCTAAGCTTATTATTGAAAAATCAGATGTAAGGGTATTTCCAGATCAAGAATATATCGACGCAGGGTTCGAAGTTCTTGATGATGTTAGCCATGCCGATGTAATGATTGGAGTAAAGGAAGTTCCAGTAGAAGCTTTAATACCTAATAAAACGTACTTGTTCTTTAGTCATACAATAAAAGAACAACCTTATAATCAAAAATTACTTCAAACTATATTAAACAATAAAATTGAACTTATAGATCATGAGACTCTTGTAAAGTCTAACAATGTTCGATTGGTTGGATTTGGTCGTTATGCTGGATTAGTGGGAGCTTATAATGGAATCCGAATGTTTGGTATTAAGGAAAAGCTTTTCGAAATTGAAAAGGTAGAAAATCTCAGAGATTTAGAGGAGGTAAAAGAAGAGTTAAATAAGGTGAAATTACCTGCAATAAAAATTGTTCTTACAGGTGTAGGGAAAGTGGGTAAGGGTGCAAAAGAAATTTTAGAACATCTAAAAATAAAACACGTCACTATTCCAGAGTTTTTGAATAAGAGTTTTAACGAGCCTGTATATTGTAATATTGAAGCTATCGATTATGTGAAGCGTAAAGATGGGGGCAAGAAAGAAGTAAATGATTTCTATACGTATCCAGAGAAATATGAAAATGATTTTTTACGCTTTGCCAAAGTTGCAGATATGTTTATTGCAGGACACTTTTATGGCGAGGGATCTCCAAAATTATTATCTAGAGATGATTTAGAATCTTCAGATATTGCTATCCGATATATTGCAGATATTTCTTGCGATATAAATGGTCCAATTGCTTCAACGGTTCGTGCGTCAACGATAGCCAATCCTTTTTATGGGTATCTTGTTTCTGAACATAAAGAAGTGAATTTTGACCATCCTAATGCCATAGCGGTAATGGCTGTGGATAACTTACCATGCGAATTGCCTAGAGATGCAAGCGAAGGATTTGGTGAAAAGTTCCTAGATTTAATAATTCCTTCTTTTTTTAATAATGATAAAAAAGAAGTACTTAAAAGAGCAAGAATTACTAATAAACAAGGAGAACTAACCGAACGATATTCTTACTTAAGTAATTATGCTAAAGGAATTTAAATCTCTTTTGCAAAGATAAATATATTCTAGAATCGTTAAAATGAGCTAGGATTATACGAATTTACTTTATTAATATGTTAAATTGCTTGTTTAAACTTTAAAACAAGTGTTTTCATATAGAATCTCTATTGCTTGAGCTTTAAATTTTTATTATATTTGTATTAGCTTAAGTTAATTGGGGAGTTAATAAAAGCAGATTGATCAGGTTACCTATCATTACGATGGGTAACCTTTTTTTATGCTTTGTATATCACAATCTTGAATTCATTATCTTTGCGCAATTAAATAAAAATAAAGAATATGATACAGCTTTATAGAGCATCCATACTACATTTTGTAAGTAACCCATCACAAACAGAAAAAGAATCTAGTTATGAATATTGGGAGGATGGACTACTAGTGGTGAAAAATGGCAAAGTGGAAAAGGTAGGAAAGTACTCTAAATTAGTATCCGATTATGATGCTTTTGCTGTTACAGATTATAGTGGTAAGTTAATATTGCCAGGTTTTATAGACACACATATTCATTTTCCTCAAACAGAAATGATAGCTTCTTTTGGAGCGGAGTTATTAGATTGGCTTAATACTTATACATTCCCTACAGAAAAGCAATTTGGTAATAAATCTTACGCCGAAAAAATAGCAAAATTCTTTATTAGACAATTGTTACTACAAGGTACTACAACAGCTTTAGTATTCGGTTCGGTACATAAAGAATCAGTAGATGCTTTTTTTGAACAAGCCCAGAAACATAAGTTAAGAATGATTGCAGGAAAAGTAATGATGGATAGAAATGCTCCAGATTACTTATTAGATACACCAGAAAGTTCCTATGCAGATTCTAAAGAACTTATTGAGAAATGGCATGGAAAAGATCGTTTGTTGTATGCAGTAACTCCTAGATTTGCTCCTACTTCAAGTAAAGAACAATTGGCTAAAGCCAAGCAATTATTAGAAGAATATCCAGAAGTTTATTTGCATACACATTTATCTGAAAATCACGGAGAGTTAGCATGGGTAAAAGAATTATATCCAGATGCAGATAACTATCTAGATGTTTATAATAAAGCTGGATTAGTACGTTCTAAATCGGTTTTTGCACATAGTATTTATTTGTCCGAAACAGAGTGGTCTACTTTACATAATCATGATTGTAGTGTGGCATTTTGTCCAACATCTAATTTATTTTTAGGAAGTGGGTTGTTCAATATACAAGCTGCTAATAAGCATAAAGTACGTGTAGGAATGGGGACAGATGTTGGAGCAGGTACGAGTTTTAGTATTTTAGAAACACTTCAGGAAGCTTACAAAGTAAATCAATTGCGTAAAGCTTTTCCAGAAGAAGGATATGAACATGAACCACTAGATACTTTAGAAGCTTTTTATTTGGCAACACTCGGAGGTGCTAAAGCATTGCATTTAGATCACGTTATAGGAAACTTTGAGAAAGGAAAAGAAGCGGACTTTGTGGTTTTAGATCTTGCATCTAGCGAATTATTGGAATTCCGATTAAATCAATGCAAGAGTTTAGAAGAGAAGTTATTTGTAATACAAATGCTATCCGATTCTAGAACAATTGAGCAAACTTATATATTAGGACAGCCTGCATTGTAATCAGCAGGCTTCCTAATCTACATGAATTTATAAGCTTTTAATAACTTTTCTAATAGCAACTAAATTGCTAAGAAGTGTTTCTAGGTATTGTAAATCTAGCATGTTAGCGCCATCACTTTTTGCATTAGCAGGATCAAAGTGTGTTTCTATAAACAGTCCATCTACATTGTTTACTACACCAGCTCGAGCAATTGTTTCAATCATATCTGGTCTACCTCCTGTTACACCACTTGTTTGGTTAGGTTGTTGTAAGGAATGTGTGACGTCTAATACAGTACTAGCAAAAGATCGCATAGTTGGTATACCACGGAAGTCTACTATCATATCTTGGTAGCCAAACATTGTTCCTCTATCGGTTACCATTATTTGATTATTTCCGCTTTCTTTTACCTTAGTCACAGCATGCTTCATGCTTTCTGGACTCATAAATTGTCCTTTCTTGAGATTTACAACTTTTCCAGTTTTAGCCGCAGCTACTACTAGGTCCGTTTGTCGGACTAAGAAAGCTGGAATTTGTAATACATCTACGTATTCAGCTGCAAGGCTAGCATCTGAACTTTCATGTATATCAGTTACTGTAGGAACATCAAAAGTCTCCGAGACTTTACGTAATATTTTTAAAGCTTTCTCGTCGCCAATTCCAGTAAAACTATCAAGTCTACTTCGATTTGCTTTTTTAAAGCTTCCTTTAAATATATAGGGAATTTCTAATTTATCTGTAATCGAAATTACTTTCTCAGCAATTCTAAGTGCCATGTCTTCTCCTTCAATAGCACAAGGACCAGCTAAAAGATAAAAATTATCCGAATCGGAATGTTTTATTTTTGGGATTAAATTTAATTGCATATCCATTAATTTTATAATACAAAGTTACATTATTTTTAAAAACTTATAAGAAGTTAATATTAGTAAGTGGTTTTTGAGTATATGATAGGTTGGTGTGGCGTAAAATTAAGTTTATGTTAAAAATTATGATAAATAATTGAATGATAAGTAGTTTTTGTATATTTAATTATTGTTAAACATAAAAAAACACAATATGAGAAGTATATTATGGCTAGTAGCAGTTATTTGTATAATTGTTTGGGTACTAGGACTTATAGGAATAGGAGATGGAATGGGATTAGGAAATCTTATTCACGTTCTTCTAGTTATTGCGATTATTATTATTTTGTTTAATATTATTTCAGGAAGAAAGCCACTTAATTAATATTCTAAATAGATTATTATATTCTAGAGTATTCTGCTTCTAATCAAATAATTAAGAGTAGAAAAAATATCATTAGATAAAAAAGACAATCCATGAGTTTAATAAACTTATGGGTTTTTTATTTTATAATATAGTAATGAGTAACTTATATAGAAAATTTAAGTAAAATGCGTACCTTTGTCGCCTTAAAATTGAAGCAATTATATGAACATTAAAAACATTGCAATTATTGCACACGTTGACCATGGTAAGACAACTTTGGTGGACAGAATTATTCACCACTGTGTTAGCGTTGAGCAGGATGACGAAGGAACGTTGATCTTGGATAATGAAGACTTAGAAAGAGAGCGCGGGATTACCATTACATCTAAAAACGTGTCTATAAACTATAAGGGTACCAAAATAAATATAATCGATACGCCTGGTCACGCCGACTTCGGAGGTGAAGTTGAACGTGTGTTAAACATGGCAGATGGAGTTTTATTACTTGTAGATGCTTTTGAAGGACCAATGCCACAAACACGTTTTGTATTACAAAAAGCATTGGAATTAGGTAAAAAACCATGTGTAGTAGTTAACAAAGTCGACAAAGAGAATTGTACACCAGACGAGGTACATGAAGCGGTGTTCGATTTGATGTTTGAACTTGGAGCAGAGGAGTGGCAATTAGATTTTCCAGTAGTATATGGTTCAGCTAGAGATGGTTGGATGAGTGAAGATTGGAGAAAACCAACCGATACTTTAGACCCATTATTAGATATGGTTTTAGAACATATACCATCGCTTAAAATTGAGGAAGGAAGCACGCAAATGTTAATTACTTCTTTAGATTATTCTTCTTTTACTGGTAGAATTGCGATTGGCAGACTTACCAGAGGAATTCTAAAGGAAAACATGCCTATTTCA
This sequence comes from Bacteroidota bacterium, assembly GCA_021793135.1. GTDB lineage: Bacteria > Bacteroidota > Bacteroidia > Flavobacteriales > Flavobacteriaceae > JAJYTI01. Next base: position 8,537 of record JAJYTI010000028.1, on the reverse strand, counting down.
TTAGTTAAGAAAAATGATCAAGTAGTACGCTCTAGAATAAAAGGACTGTATGTTTTTGAAGGAGTAGCAAGAAAAAAAGTAAGCGAAGTTCAAACTGGAGATATCTGTGCATTGGTTGGACTTGATGGTTTCGATATTGGTGATACAATTGCCGATGCAGAAAATCCAGAAGCTTTACCTTCTATAGCTATCGATGAGCCTACGATGAGCATGCTATTTACTATTAACGACTCTCCGTTTTTTGGAAAAGATGGTAAATATGTTACCTCTAGGCATATTAAAGAACGTCTAGCAAAAGAATTAGAAAAAAACTTAGCATTGCGAGTAGAGGAAACCGATAGTGCGGATAAATTTATGGTATATGGCCGTGGTGTTATGCACCTTTCTGTTCTTATCGAAACGATGCGTAGAGAAGGTTATGAACTACAAATAGGACAGCCACAAGTTATCATTAAAGAGATAGATGGAGTACAATGTGAGCCTATTGAAGAACTTACTATAGACGTCCCGGCAGATTTAAGTGGTAAAGCAATTGAGCTTATTACTTATAAAAAGGGTGAAATGCAAAGCATGGAAAGCCGTGGCGAGCGAACTATTTGTAAGTTTATTATTCCGTCTAGAGGTATTATAGGTTTAAGGAATCAAATAATTACCGCTACAGCAGGGCAAGCTATTATGACACACCGCTTTATAGAATACCAACCTATGAAAGGGGGAATTCCAGAACGTGTAAATGGAAGTATGATTTCTATGGAAAATGGTACGGCTATTCCTTATTCTATCGATAAATTGCAAGAGCGTGGAAAATTCTTTGTAGATCCAGGCGAGCAAATTTACGAAGGTCAAGTGGTAGGAGAGAATGCACGTAACGATGATATGGTAGTAAATATTACCAAAACAAAGAAAATGTCTAACGTTCGTGCTGCAGGTACAGATGAAAAAGCGAGAATTGTTCCAGCTATAAAATTTTCTTTAGAAGAAGCTTTGGAGTATATCCAAAAAGACGAGTATGTTGAGGTTACTCCAAATTTCTTACGTATTAGAAAGATATATTTAAAAGAACACGATAGAAAGCGTTTTAAATCCTAAGTAGATAAGAAGTTATTAAACAAAAACAGCCGAGCAAAATGCTCGGCTGTTTTTGTTTTAAATCTAATATATTAAATAACTTATTCTTTTACACTAACAAGTTCTTTGGGAACATTATTTAAAAGGTCTTTTATTTTTAGTTTTTTAAAACGTAGATTTATTTGTGATTTTTCTCTAACTATTAAATGATGAATAGGGCATGGGTTCTCATTGTTACATTCTTCAAATCGCAACATGCAAGTAGCAAAAATATCTTCTCCTTCCAATTCAATAATAATGTCTAGAATAGATATATTTAGTTGAGCATCGGTTAGAAAGAAGCCTCCATTAGGACCCTTCATCGACGAAAGATAATCTACCTTGGTTAGCTTTTGTAAAATCTTTGATAAAAAAGCCTGTGGGATATCAAAACGCTCTGCGATTTCTCCCACTTTTGTTTTCTCTCCTTTATCGCTATTCTTCGCAATTAAGCTTAATGCAGAAATAGCATATTTAGAAATATTTGATAGCATATAACAAAAGTAAACAAATAAAATTTATCTCTGAAACAACATTTAGGATATAAAAGTCTTGAATATGATATTTGTCATATATTAAGTAAGGGGGCTAAGGTATATTTGTATTAAATAACAAATCAAAACAAGTGATCATTATGAAAAAATATTTTTTAGCCCTTCTTTTTGCAGGTTTATTAATTGGTTGTGGAAACAACGAAGATAAGAAAACCAAAGAGCCAGTATCAATCGGTACGCAATCTTCTGAAAGTAAACCAAAAAAAGAAACTCCGAAAACGTCTGGAGATGTAGTTTCGACTGGAGTCAACTTTGATAGTAAGGGTGTTGGTCCGTTTACTTCGATAGAATTAGGTGATATGGACGATGCTTTGGCTGAAAAAGGTGAAGAATTATTTAAAATGAATTGTACTGCTTGTCACAAAACAGACAAAAAGTTTATTGGTCCAGCAATCAAAGGAATTTTTGAGCGTCGTAATCCTGAGTGGATTGCAAATATGATTATTAACCCTGAGGTTATGGTAAAAGAAGATCCATTAGCAAAACAACTTTTAATCGAGTATAATGGTTCGCCTATGGCAAACCAAGGTTTAACTCAAGATGAAGTACGTGCTATTTTGGAATATTTTAGAACACTATAGTTAAGATAGAAAAGTTAACCAATTATATCCCTTATTTATTATGAAGCAAATAATTAGATTATTATGCGTAGGTGTAGCGATGGCTGCATTTACGGCTTGTAGTCCTGGAGGTGCAAACGGCAAGAGCAGTAGCAGTAACGGATCTCGATCTGGATCTGCAGCTGAGAAAGTGTACGTTGCTCCAGGAGAGCATGACGAGTATTATGGATTTTTATCTGGTGGATTTGACGGACAGATTTCTGTTTACGGTATTCCATCTGGGCGATTATTCAAAACAATCGGTGTATTCTCACAAATTCCTATGAATGGTTATGGATACACTGAGGAGACCAAACCAATGTTCGAAACTTCTTTTGGTTTTGTGCCTTGGGACGACTTACACCACCCAGACATTTCACAAACCAATGGTGAGCTAGACGGTCGTTGGATTTTTGCGAACGCAAACAACACGCCACGTGTAGCGAGAATTAGCCTTGAGGATTTTGAAACAGAGGAAATTATTGAAATTCCTAACTCTGCAGGTAACCACAGTTCTGCTTTCGTAACCGAAAATACAGAATATGTTGTTGCAGGTACACGTTTCTCGGTGCCAATCCCACAACGTGATATGCCTATTAATGAGTATAAAGGAAACTTTAAGGGAACTTTATCAATGATTTCTGTTGATCAAGATTCAGGAGATATGGATTTGGCTTTCCAAATCTTAATGCCAGGATTTAACTACGACTTAGGTCATCCAGGAAGAGATAGTTCTCACGGATGGTTCTTCTTTACTACTTATAACACAGAGGAGGCGTACTCTTTACAAGAAGTTAACTCCTCACAAAACGATAAAGACTTTATCGCTGCAGTTAACTGGAAAAAAGCAGAGGAGTACTTTAAAGCTGGAAAAGGTAAAGTGGTTCCTACAAAGTATCGTCACAACAAGTTTGACGTAAATACACATACTGCTACTTCTACAGAGAAAACAGAAGTAACTATTTTAGATGCTTCGGAGTTACCAGGTATGGTTTACTTCATTCCTACTCCAAAATCCCCACACGGTGTAGACGTTGATCCATCTGGAGAGTACATTATCGGTAACGGTAAGTTATCTGCTAACTTAACGGTTCACTCTTTCTCTAAGATAATGGATGCTATTGAGAATGAGAAGTTTGAAGGTGAAGCGTACGGAATCCCAATTTTGAGCTTCGATGACGTATTAGCTGGAGTAGTAGAGCAACCAGGTCTTGGACCACTACACACAGAGTTCGATGGTCAGGGAAATGCTTATACTACGTTCTTCGTATCTTCTGAAGTGGTTAAGTGGGAGCTTGGAACTTGGGAGGTTAAAGACAGAAAAGATGCTTACTATTCACCAGGTCACTTAGTAATTCCAGGTGGTAACTCTAGAAAACCAGACGGTAAGTACATGGTAGTAATGAATAAGATTACAAAAGATAGATTCCTACCAGTAGGTCCAGAGCTAGCTCACGCTGCACAGTTATTTGACATTACTGGAGAGAAAATGGAATTATTATTAGACTTCCCAACAGTAGCTGAGCCACACTACGCTGCAATGATTCATGCAGATAAGATTAAAAACAAAACGAGAGAAATCTATCGTTTAAGTGAAAACCAACACCCTAGAGCGGTTAAGAATGCTACAGAAACTAAAGTAGTACGTGATGGTAAAAATGTACACGTATACATGTCTATGATTCGTAGCCACTTTACACCAGATAACATCGAGGGTATTAAAGTAGGAGATAAGGTATACTTCCACATTACTAACTTAGAGCAAGACTTTGACTTACCTCACGGATTTGCAATAATTGGTAATAACAATGCAGAGATGCTAATCATGCCAGGTCAAACAGAGACATTAACTTGGGAGCCTAAAGACGTTGGAGTATGGCCATTCTATTGTACCGACTTCTGTTCTGCTCTTCACCAAGAAATGGGTGGTTATATAAGAGTATCTCCTGAAGACTCTGACATTGAATTGTCATGGGGATTAGATGGTGAAATGGTTTCAGAATAAAATGAAACTTGAACCGAGGATTATACATATTGTTTAAGGTTTAAAAAATCCTTGGAAGGATAGCGGAACTATATTAATTAGTTCCGCTATCTAATAAAAGCACGCAACACAACGAAAATAAGTTATGAAAAAAGCCAGCATATTAATGATACTTGGGGCTGGACTCCTATTAAGTTTATTCGTATTTCCTTTATGGAATGTAACGTTAATAGCTCCGCAATACCCTGCTCCTGGATTAGGAATGGATATCTATATCAACGGTATCGAGTCGGTTAAAGAAGGAGATCTTCAAAATATCGATTTGATGAACCACTATATCGGGATGAAATATTTACCAAAACCTGGTGAAATGTGGGAATTTGATGTATTCCCTAAGGTAGTAGGAGCCATGTCTATTCTAGGAATTATATTAGGATTTATCGGGTTTACCGGAAAGATTAAGCCTAATGTCTTTTTAGGATGGCTGATATTAATGTCGGTATTAGGTATTCTTGGGATGTATGATTTTAATGCTTGGTTATTAGATTATGGTAGTGATTTGGATCCAAATGCGATTATGAAATACGTAGATGCTAATGGAAATCCAATGACCTATAAACCACCTTTATTTGGTCATAAAAAGATGTTGAACTTTGACACGTATTCTTATCCTGGATTAGGAGGATACTTATTAGGACTAGGATTGGTATTGGTATTTTTATCCTATCTTGTTGGTCAAGCATCTTTAAAAAAGAAAAAATAATTATGAAGAACGTATTATTGTTGTTTGTTTTTGCTTTAGCATTGTTTGCATGTGAGAAAGCGCCACAGCCAATTGATTACGGTGAAGACGATTGTGATTTTTGCAGTATGACGATTGTATCGCCAACGCATGCAGCACAAGTAGTAACAAAAAAAGGAAGAAACTATAAGTTCGATGCATCGGAATGCATGATTAACTTCCTAAATTCAGAAATGAAAGAAGAAGACATGCTTTATGTTCTATCTGCAGATTATTTAAATCCAGGAGAACTTATAAATTCTAAAGACGCAACATTCTTAGTTTCAGAAAATATTCCAAGCCCAATGGGAGCATTTTTATCTGCGGTAAGTACAAAAGAAGCAGCACAATCTTTACAGAAAGAAAATGATGGTGAGCTGTTTACTTGGGATGAAATAAAAAAGAAAATAGGTAGTAGATAATATTATCAAGTGCAAAACTAAAAACTAAAACCTTGACAGCTAAACATTTCTATTTATATAGTTTTATACTATTAGGACTCCTTTTGCCTAATAATTTGCTGGCTTCTGTTATCGAAGTGTGTAGTTCTTGTAAAGAAACGAGCATTAAAGAAGCAGTTGCAAATGCAAAGGAAGGCGATACGGTTCTTGTAAAAGAAGGACTATATGAGGAAGCCGGCATTGTCATCGATAAACCTCTTACCTTAAAAGCAGAGCCTGGTGTAGTAATCGATGGAAAGTTTCAAGGAGAGATTATATTAATCCACAAAACAGAAAATGTCACCCTTGAAGGTTTTGAAATTCGAAATGTAGGTTCTAGTTATTTAACCGACCATGCTGCAGTAAGAGTTCGAGAAAGCCGTGACTTTGTAGTTAAAGATCTTACTATTTATGAGCCTTTCTTTGGTATTTACCTTGAAAAATCCAGAAAGGGTACCGTTATCGGAAATAAAGTTTACGGAAGCTCTGTGAATGAGTTTAATTCTGGAAATGCTATTCAATTATGGCATAGTCATTATATCTTAATCGAAAATAATGAAGTGTATCAAGTACGCGATGGAATTTATTTTGAATTCTCTAACCATTGCATCATCAAAAACAACATTAGCCAAGATAACGTTCGTTATGGCCTACACTTCATGTTCTCTAATAATGATGAGGTAGACGGAAACTACTTTAAAAACAATGGTGCGGGTATTGCAATTATGTTCTCTAAAGAAATGAACATGCACCATAATATCATGATTGATAACTGGGGAGCGGCTTCTTATGGAGTATTGTTAAAAGAAGTTACCGACACCAATATTAAGTACAACACCTTTGAGCGTAATACGATAGGTATTAATGTGGAAGGATGTAATAGAATTATATACGAGCACAATGATTTTCAAAGTAACGGTTGGGCAATTCGTTCCCGTGGAGCCAATTATTTAAATGAGTTTAGGAGAAATAACTTTATGCAAAACTCCTTTGATTTATCCTATAATGGACCTTTAAACCGTAATATTTTTGAAAGAAATTTTTGGAGCGAGTACAATGGCTATGATTTAGATAAAGATGGAATAGGAGATGTGCCATATCGCCCAGTTAAATTGTTTAACCATATAGTAAATCGTTCACCAGAGGCTATTATCTTGCTTCGAAGCATGTTTATAGATATTGTAGAATTCTCTGAAAAAGTATCTCCAGCATTTACACCGGAAGGCTTATTGGACGAAAAACCTAGTATGAAACGTATTATTCATGATTGAGATAAGTAATATATATAAAAAGTTTGGTAAAAACGAAGTCCTAAAAGGAATCGATCTAACCATCGGTGACAATGGTGTTTTTGCAGTTCTTGGACCAAATGGTTCGGGGAAAACAACTTTGATTAAGAGCATCTTAGGAATGGTTATTCCTAATGATGGAAATATTAAAATAGACGGCGAGTCTATTTATAAAAACTGGGAGTATCGTCGTAAAATAGATTACTTACCACAAATTGCAAATTTCCCTATGAACCTTGCAGTTGGTGAGTTGTTTAATATGATTAAAGACTTACGTGGACGTACCGATGCCGATGTTACTCCATTTGTACAACGTTTTGGACTGGAGCCTTATTTAGATAAAAAGTTAGGGAACCTATCTGGAGGAACAAAGCAAAAGGTTAATCTAGTATTGACTTTTGTTTTCGATAGTCCAATAATTATTCTTGATGAGCCTACTACAGGACTAGATCCGGCAGCATTGATTATCCTTAAAGAAATGATAGAGGAGGAGAAGGCAAAAGGAAAGATTATACTGCTTACTTCGCACATTATGAATTTTGTAGAAGAAATCTCCGATGAAATCGTTTTCCTACTAGAAGGGAAAGTGTATTTCAAAGGAACAGCAGAAGCTCTAAAAGAGCAAACACAAGAACCAGATTTTGAACACGCTATTGCTAATCTATTAACAACGAAAATAAATGCTTAAGATATTAAAATATAGTTTTTACGACTTAATGCGTAGTAGTTGGAGTTACGTATATCTGCTTTTCTACTTGTTACTAGGATTTGTAATGTTGTTTTTAAGTCCTAGTTTGTCTAAAGCAATATTGACTTTAATGAACGTAATCATCATGTTAGTTCCGTTAATTGGAACCGTGTTTGGTGTGATGTATTATTATAGCTCACGAGAATTTACCGAGCTGTTATTAGCACTTCCAGTAAAACGAAGTTCTATTTTCTTAGGACAATTTTTTGGAGTAGCCATATCCTTATCACTTAGTTTAATTATAGGTTTAGGATTGCCGTTTGTGATTTATGGATTGTTTCAATCTTCCGATATATGGCAATTTGGAATGCTCTTGCTTTTAGGTACATTACTAACCTTTATATTTACTGGAATCTCTTATAATATTGCACTAGCAAATGAAAACCGTATTAAAGGTTTTGGTTATGCAATTCTAGTTTGGCTATTCCTTGCAGTGATTTACGATGGAATATTCCTGATTTCGTTAATGTATTTTAGCGATTATCCTTTAGATAAGTTTTCACTAATTGCTAGTATTTTTAATCCTATAGATTTATCTAGAATTATGATGTTGCTTAAATTGGATATCTCTGCATTATTAGGATATACAGGAGCTTTATTTAAAAAATTCTTTAGTAACTATTGGGGAAGTTTGATTGCTCTAGGATTGCTTTTTGTATGGGTTATAACCCCAATTTTTATTTTACGTAGACAATCTACTAAAAAAGACTTTTAATTATATACTTAATAAGTGTTTTATTCTCAATTTGAAATAAAAGTCACTTTCATTCTTTGACATTTTAATACATCTAAGAAAACCACTGTAACTCTTTGGTTATAGGTATAATACACCACTTGTTGTTAGGGTTTGTGTTTATAATTTATATTAGGACAAAAATGTCTTAATATAAAAAAGTGTTGTATATTTGTGCAACCTATTGCATAGGAAACGTGTGTTTTTTTAGACAGTTGCTTCAATATTTTAGGGACAACGAAAACTTAAGCGGTCAAAATAAATTTTGGTTGTCCCTTTTGAAGCGACGTATTTTAGATCGG
>JAJYTI010000252.1 GCA_021793135.1 Bacteroidota bacterium | reverse complement strand
TGAATATATTCAACAGTATAATCAACTTATTCTCTAGTCTTTTTCTAGTACTTGGTACTGTTTTCTTATATTATATTTTAGATCAGCACACAGAACCTATACTAAAACAAAGAACCAAGTAAACTTTTTAAACATATAACGACAGGGATTAATATATTAATCTTCAACTCTATCGTTTGTTATACTACTTGTTTTATTTGTATATTTAATTATATTTATTTTAAAAATATCCGCTTATGACAATTACGCAATTGGAGTATGTTTTGGCTGTAGCCGAACACAAAAATTTTACTAGAGCTGCAGAAACATGTCATGTTACTCAACCAACCTTAAGCATGCAAATTCAAAAATTAGAATCTGAATTAGACACACTAATTTTTGATAGAAGCAAAAAACCATTGCGTTTGACACAAGTGGGAGCTAAAATAGTAGCACAAGCTAAAAATATAGTAAATGAAGCCAAACGCATGCAAGACATTGTCGATTTGGATAAAGGATTTATTGGAGGCGACTTTAATTTAGGAATTATTCCTACAATTATGCCTACACTACTCCCTATGTTTTTACGTAATTTCACGAATAAATATCCAAAGGTTAATCTTAGGATCCATGAGCTAACCACTCAAAAAATAATAAATCAAATCAAAGACGGAAGTCTAGATGCAGGAATAGTCGCCACGCCACTACATGAGGAAAAAATTAAGGAAAGAGCTTTATATTACGAGCCATTTGTAGGTTACATTCCACCACATTTTGAATTGCATAATAAAGAAAAGATACGTCCAGAAGATTTAGATATCGAACAAATTCTACTTTTAGAAGACGGGCATTGTTTTAGCGATGGGGTGTTGAATTTATGCTCATCATCGAGAAAAATGAATACGGATAATTTTCAGCTTCAAAGTGGAAGTTTTGAAACCCTAGTAAAACTTGCCGATGAAGGAATGGGAATGACTCTACTACCCTATTTACATACCCTTAACCTCAGCAACAAAGACAATCTTCGCTACTTTGAAGAACCTTCACCAGCTCGAGAAGTAAGTTTGATTTTTAACGAAAATGAATTAAAGTTACAAATAGTAGAAGCTCTCCATAAAGTTATTATGGGAGTCGTAAGAGGTGCTATAGCTTTTTCTGATGTAAAGATTATAAGCCCTTTACATCAGAAAAATTAAAACTAATGAAAAATACAACTTATTAAAAGGATTAAGCCTCTAATAATATCATACAATCGTTAAGCTCGGGTTTGTCATTAATTAATGACTCTAACCATCGCCTAAGCTCCTCTATTTCGTGAGGCAATAACTGAGTTAAAGCTTTTTGTAGTTCCTTATAAAATAAGTTCGCATCAAAACTAACTTTTGTCAATACAGATTTAGTGTATTGAAACATAGCTCTAGCCATAATTATGATATTTTAAAATTTATAATAAGTAGTTATTTTATCATACACTCACGTTGTTTTTTTAATTTTCACGATAAACTTACACAATACACAGTAATAAACTGTTAATATTTATACAAATTTTTCTTAAACAAAAAGACTTTTCTTTAATTAAAACGCAATACAAAAAGAATTATTTTATCATAATAGAACAATAAATACTAAAACCTAGTCTCACCGCAATCTTATTATTCAAGAAAAACTGTAGCAATTAATCCATACTCTTACAGCAGCAGAAAAGCTCTCAATTATTCCCATGCTCATCAAGTACCAATCTAAATTTATAAAACATATATAATTTAGGTTTAAACCAATAAGTATGACACTATTTAAGCTACTTAAATTCATAAATAAATCTTATATTTTGTTAGGTTTATTTGTATCTTGCTGTTAACGACTTATAGTCTATAATGGCATACATAAATACTTATTCTACAACCTATGGCAGAAATAGATATCGAAAAGGAAAATAAAGCGATTGCACAGCAATATAAAGAGCTATTAAAAATCAGTTACCAAACCTTAACCGATGAAGATAAAAAATTGATTCGGAAAGCTTTTGATGTAGCTGTTGATGCTCATAAAGATCAACGAAGAAAATCAGGAGAAGCTTACATCTTCCACCCTATTGCCGTTGCTCGAATTGTAGCTTCCGAAATCGGGTTAGATGCGACCAGTATCGCAGCCGCATTATTGCATGATGTGGTAGAAGACACCGATTATACGGTGGAAGATATGCGTGAGTTATTTGGTGAAAGCGTTGCAAAAATTGTAGACGGTCTTACTAAAATAGCAAATATGCCTATTGATATGGATGTCTCTTTACAAGCTGAGAATTTCCGTAGAATGCTTTTGACACTTAATGAGGATATCCGTGTAATTATTATAAAAATTGCCGATCGATTACACAATATGCAAACTATGGATTCTATGCCTAGATATAAGCAAGAAAAAATAGCTTCGGAAACTTTATATATCTACGCTCCACTAGCCCATAGAATTGGAATGTATAATATTAAGTCGGAACTAGAAGACTTAGGGCTTAAATATACTGAGCCAGACGTATACCAAAGCATTTTAGATCAGGTTAAAGAAAGTAAAGAAGAGCAGGATGCATACATAGAAGACTTTACAAAAATAATTAAGGACTCTTTGGATAAAGAGAGGATAGATTATTCGATTAAAGGAAGACCAAAGTCAATTTTCTCTATTCGCAAAAAAATGCGAGTGCAGAATATTAGCTACAATGAGGTATACGATAAATTTGCCATCCGAATTGTATATAATTGTGAGCCTGACCAAGAAAAATTCTTGGCTTGGAAGATCTACTCTATAGTTACCGATCACTTCCGACCTAATCCAACCCGATTACGCGATTGGATTTCCGCACCGAAATCAACTGGCTATGAAGCACTACACATTACTGTAATGGGTCCAAAAGGCAGATG
>JAJYTI010000251.1 GCA_021793135.1 Bacteroidota bacterium | reverse complement strand
ACTTAACTGACTTATATTATGAAGCAAAAGGTAGAAAGTATTACGAAGAAGATATAATTATTACTTCTTACTTAAAAAAGCATTTTAATATACTCCTTGGACACCCACATCAAGCAATCCATTTTATCGATGTTGCAGACATAATTGTTTTTAGAAACACTGGGTCAGTAATAGGTTACGAAAAATACTTTCGAGAGTTTCTTCAAGTAGTTAAGGAGAAAAACATTTTGACTTTCAACTCTTTTGATGGCAAAGCCGATATATTAGGGAAACAATATCTATTAGACTTAACAAAGAAAAATTATCCAGTTATTCCTACTATTGAAAGTGTAGATGAGATAGATTTCATTAAGAATACAGATACGTATATAGTTAAGTTAAAAAACGGAGCTGATTCCATTGGAATGGAGAAAATGGATTATCAAAAGCTTTTAAAATCGAATTTAGAAGGTAAACTTATTCAACCATTTATCGATTTTGAATATGAAGTGTCTTTCTATTATTTAAATAATATTTTTCAATATGCCCTATATGCACCTGATAAAAAGAAGCGTTGGGAGTTGAAAGAATATGAACCGACTACTGCAGATCTAAGGTTTGCTGAGAAATTTATAAAATGGAATAATATTCAAAGAGGAATCACAAGAGTAGATGCCTGTCGTACCAAAAACAACTCCCTCTTGTTAGTAGAATTAGAAGATTTAAACCCATTCTTATCCATTGAATTAATCAGCGATAAGAAAAAAGAAGTTTTTATTGACAATTTTATTAAAGCACTTATAGAGATTTAGCCAGATACGGTAACTTCACTAATAAGATTTGGACAACCAATTTATTCTTTATCAAAAATTATTTGGAAGTTCTTCTTTTTGTTATCAATAACAAGATATAAAAATCAGTGATTTAACTTTCTACAAAATACCATAAATATCCAATTATATGATCTTAAATCCATAATAGTTATCTACCTTTAATAACTTGTATTGAATATTTAATAAATTAAGTTACAACTTTCTGAACATTAGTAATTATGAAGAAATTTCATCCATTTTATATCATAGGCACAGTAGGAACAATTATTACTGGTATGCTACACATATTCTTAGCTTTAGGTTTATCCATATCTGGAGCACATACTTCATTTTTTGTAATCTATCCTCTTTTCCTAACTTTTCTTATGATTGGTTTGGGATTGACACTTAAAAAAGAAAAACAAGTCATAAAGGTGCGTTAAGGTAATTACCTAAACTAAATATTCAATAATACCCCTTCCTTTTCTTAAAATTTAGAGAGAAGAGATATCTTATGTGTTATTTCTAGTTTGTCATCTAACACAATATTTCTTTTCAAACCAATCTAGTACTTATATTAAGTAACAAATACAGATTGTTAAGCTATTTTTTTGTGTATCATAGCATAGCTTTTTCTTACATTTGGAATTTCAGTCTAAGAATATGTTATATATTCATTGCTCTACAGTCCATAACCTACTTTTATTAAATAAAGTACAAAACAAAAACAATGCTAGATACAAATTCAATTTTAGAAAAAGAATATAAAGTGAACAGTCTAAATATAAATACGAATAAAAAACTCGGTTTATATGGATTATTAGGCATATTACAAGATGCTGCTGGAGCACATGCAGATAAGTTGGGTTTTGGGTATGAGGAATCTATAAGTCAAGGATTTTTTTGGGTACTTGTTAGACAAAAACTACGAATGGAAAAATGGCCAGCATGGCATGATACTATCACCGTTAAAACTTGGACAAAACCTATTATTGGAACCAATGCTTTTAGAGAATATGAGTTCTACATAAACAATGAAAAAATTGGTGATTGTTCTACTACATGGATGATTTTAGATACAAAAACCCGAAGACCAAAACAAATAGACAATACAGCTGATTTATTTAAGCCTAGAACCGATTATTCTTTAAATTATACTGCTGAAAAAGTGCTGGTACCTATAGAAATAGAAAAAATCAACACATTTAATGTTCGGATCAGTGATTTAGATATGAACAATCACGTAAACAACGTTAAATTCACTCAGTGGGTATTAGATTCTATTCCATTTACATACCATAAATCCTTTGAGATAAAAGAATATGAAATTAATTTTATTCGAGAAATATTTTTAAATGATAAAGTAGAAGTTTCTAGCAACATGCAAATGCTAAACCCAAAAGAACAATACGAAATATTTTTTAAAGGTAATCGAGAAAACGAATCTAAACCTGCTTTTACAGCTCGGATACTTACTAATGCTGTACAATAACACCTCTCCATTGCAAACAAATTAACAGAGCAAAAGCAAATAAAGTAGCTAAATCTTATTACTATTGTAAATCTTATAACCATCCTATAATCATAAGATTATGAAAAAAATACACATAGTGTACTTTCTGTTTTTAAGTTCCTTTATTTGTGTTGCACAAAATTCAGAATATCAAAAATCTAAAGCTATAATTGAAGATTTAGATCGTATTGTTGCACCAAATGGAATTCAAGAAAGTTATGCTTTAGAAATTGGCGGAATTAACCAGTGGATATATGTACGTGGACAAGACAAAGACAATCCTATAATTCTTTTTGTACACGGTGGTCCCGCATCTCCCCTCTCTCCTATCACGTGGACATTCCAAAACCCTATGGAAGAGTACTTCACTATAGTGAATTATGACCAACGTGCTGCTGGTAAAACTTATGCTTCTAACGATACTTTAAATCTTTCCAAAACAATACATATCGACTCCTATGTAGAAGATATTGTTGAAATAGCCGAATATTTAAAAACGGAATATAAAAAAGAAAAAGTTATACTAATGGGACATAGTTGGGGTACCATTATTTCTATGCACGCCGCATTGAAAAGACCAGATTTGTTTTATG
>JAJYTI010000250.1 GCA_021793135.1 Bacteroidota bacterium | reverse complement strand
GTCTCTGCAATTGTTCTAACTAATGGAGAGTAGAATCTATCATCTGAACTTGCAATAGTAGTTTGTGTAACTTCTTTTGCTTCAGCCATTTGTTTTTCTACTTCTTGTACAGCTTCTACTTCTTGTCTACTAGGTGTAGCTGTTGCAGGTGCAGCATCTTCAATCTCTGCATCTGTTTCTATAATAGCTATTGTTTGTCCTACTTGTACTACATCGTCAATCTCAAAAAGCTTTTCAACAAGCACTCCCTCTACTTCACTAGGAACTTCGCTATCCACTTTATCTGTTGCTATTTCTAGCACGGCTTCATCCATCTCAATCGTATCGCCCACTTCTTTAAGCCAGGTGGTAACCGTTGCTTCGGCTACACTTTCTCCCATTTTTGGTAATTTCAATTCAAATCTTGCCATATCTATGTAAAGAGTCTAATATTTTTTGTCATGCAAAATTAATGAATTTTTGCTGTTTTTTCGATGTATTTCTATTAAATATGTATCGCGTTGTGTTTTTCCTAGAAATTGTATTGATAATCTACTTACAAACCTCATATTCTATCGATACGATTATGTCATTCTCTATGTACTAACATTCTAATTGATTTAAAATGGAAAGATATTTTGCAAAACAAATTTTTAACCACCCCATAAATTTAGATTAACATCAAGTTTTAGCTATATTTGATGCATTAATATTACCATACGACATTATGAATAATAAAATTCTACTTGGGACATATCTTCTTCTTGCTTTTTCTTTATTCGGATGCAAGCAGAACGAAAAAGGCAAAGCTAACACTAGTGAAGTTGCCGAGATAGTAAATATAGAGGAATATGAGGTTTTTGGGGAAGAGTTTTCCATAGAAGGCCTATTATCTTCTCAAGACATGATTGAAAAATACAACAATATGGAAGTTGGAGATTCTTTAGAAGTACGTTTCACGTCTAAAGTGCATTCTGTATGTCAAAAGAAAGGTTGTTGGATGATTTTAGATTTAGGAGATGACGAGACACAGTCTTTTGTAAAGTTCAAAGATTATGACTTTTTTGTTCCTATGGATGCCGCCGATGCCGACGCCATAATAAAAGGAGTAGCCTATAAATCAGAAACTTCTGTGGAAGAGCTTAAGCATTATGCAGAAGATGCTAAGAAATCTAAAGAAGAAATAGCTAAAATTACTAAACCTAAAGTAGAATACACTTTTCTAGCAGATGGTGTTTATTTAAAAAAATAATGAACATTAGATTTATTTTTTTCCTATCTATTAGTTTTCTGCTATTTAGTTGTTCATCACCTAAGACTAAAGAAAAAGAGAGCGCTTTTCAAGAGGTATATGAACTATCGGAAATGGCCGCTATAATGGAGAATATGTATGATTTTTTAAATGAAAATCGTGAGCTAATTATCGAAGGACAATCCACATTAGATATTCCTGATTATTTTATAGAAATCCATACCGCAGAAATGACCGAAGGTTTTCAACGAGATACACTTCTAGAAAATCACACGGAATCATTTTTATGGAATATAAATCGTTTAGAAAATGGAGAAAATTCAGATAGAATCGCTTTATTCAATAACACCATTACTTCTTGTATTGCATGCCATAAATCAGAAGTTGGTTGTACTGGACCTATCCCTAGAATTGAGAAATTGATGATTACAACGAAATTAAATTAAAGAGAAACTACACTTCCTTTATCATCACTTCTATCACTTCCTATAATTTGTTGTGTTCCAATAGGTCTAATTCGGTAACGGATTTTCTTGTGTGCATATAATCGCATGTTTTCCAGGATAACATTGTAATCATAATCATTAGAATCCCAAACTAACATTGCGTCTTCTAATTTTTTCTGTGATAAATCTTTTAATTCTACTTGATAAACAGGTTTTGAATAATTCGCTTTAAGCTTCTCATAAAAAACATTATCAGTAGATAGTAAAAATATTTTATTCACTTCTGGCAGAGATACTTTCTTTTTCTTTAATGAAAATAACTTTGAAAACTTTGTTACTTCTATTCCTAAATGAATAATAGCATCGACTATAATATTTTTAGAAAAATGTTTTTTATAAAAAATATGCATTGCACCATAAAAGCGATCTAAATATTGTTTATCTCGTTGTGTGCTTTCTCCTTTATAATGCAAAACCAAAGCAGATCCTAAGTAATAATTTATATATCCAGCTTTTTCTATTTTGTAAGATAAATCTATGTCTTCTCCATACATGAAGTAGTCTCTATCAAATCCTCCTACTTCTTCATATACACTACGTAGCATAAACATAAATGCTCCAACCAATACAGATACTGGCCCAATCTCTTCTTCTGAAATATGATTAGCGTAATATGCATTTTGTTGTTTTTCACTACCTAATAATTTACTTAAAGATGCTTTGGGAGTTGGTAAATTACGTTTACTTTCTGGTAAGAAATTCCCAGTTCCATCTATAAGTCGAGTACCTATTGCACCACAACCTGGGGTTTGTTTAATAAACCTTAAGCACTTATGAAACACATCAAGAGAAACAACCGTATCTGGATTAAGAATACAAATATATTTTCCTTTTGCATGTGCAACCGCTTGATTATTTGCACGACCAAAACCTATATTTTCTTTATTCTCTATTAATAAAAGTTCTGGAAATTCTATTTTTACCATTTCACAACTATCGTCTGGTGAATTGTTGTCGATAATAATTATCTCCGAATTTATATCTTGAATAGCACGTTGTACGCTTAAGATACAATGGCGTAGAAAATCACGAACGTTGTAATTAAGAATTATAACAGATAGCTCCAATCTTTAATTATTTTTTAAAGTAGATTCAAATGGAACACGATGTAGAATACTTCTTCCTAAGGTAACTTCATCGGCATATTCTAGCTCATCGCCCAC
>JAJYTI010000249.1 GCA_021793135.1 Bacteroidota bacterium | reverse complement strand
TTTAATAATTACGCTATAACAAGTGTCGGAGGACAAACACCAATCGATGATCAAGGTAATGCCTTATTAGATGAAAATGGAAATGAAAGAAGTGACGGTGTTACATTTAACTTTATTAGTTTAAATGATAACCTAGCCTTACACGAAAAAACCACTACAACCTTAGACATGGTTCACCCTGGAGAGCAAGCTACTTTCTCTGGAATTGTAGACGTAGGTAATGGTGAGTTTTTAACAGGATTAGTAGTTTCCGAACCAAGAGATCCAGATGCAGGTGGTGGTGGAAGTACAGGGACTATAAGACACCCAGATAGTGTATATGTTGCAAAATACGATGCAAACTTAAATTTAAAACACATTTACCGAGACAACCGTATTAGTTATTCTTCCGGACGATTTAAATCTCAATATTATTCGCAAATTGGAAAGGCATCCAATGGAGATGTATATGTATTTTCAGGTGCATTTGATCAAAATACCACTCACCCAGCTGGTGCATTAAGAATTAATAAAGGTGCAGAACAATTTGATGAGATGTATTATTTCAATATTCAAGAATTAGCAGATGGATATAAATTCAGGAAGATATTCCACATCAAGGAGGATTATTTCTTACTAGAATTTTACAATGACTTAACCGTTAGTTCTAGCGGAGCAGCTACCCAATATGGTATTGTAAAAATGGAAGATAAAACCTTCAGTTGGATTAATGGAATACCAAATAAAGATTCTATCTTAAATACTGGATTACCAGCTTCCCATGAAGGTAAACTATATTTCCCTATTACAGTAGAAGGAGAAAATCCAGCAATTTATATTATAGATCCTGAATCAGCTACAGCTACCAAAGGAGTCTCTATAATGGCAACTAACATAAAAGCAGTAGGTGTATTAAGCTACTAAACATTGCGCATATTTAGGATAAACTACCTCAAATATTTTTATTGATTGTCTTTATGATCGACATAAGACTAGATCAAGGAATTACTACTGAGGTAGTTTATTTTTAATGATATCCTATACAAAGCTACCAGCAATAAATTGTATTTATTAAATTCCTCAATTGCATTATAGCTCAAAATGTAAAAAGTACGGTCGCAGTAAATAAAGTTTTCTAAGACATCAAAAAAAAAATACTACAATTCCCATCCAAGTGTAGTACGAACTACATAATCATCATAAGAGGCGCCTTCTACAGATTTATTATCATAGTTGTAGTTAAAGCCTAACTTGATAAATAAATCTAATGGTAATTTATATTTAAGATCAATTTTAAAGTCAGCACGGATACGATCCTTTTCGGTTAAACTAGGATAGGCGGTAAGATTGGATGTTAAATTAAATTTATTAAAGTCAAATATATCAATTCCTAAAGCAGCAAAAGCTTCCCCACTATTCCTATTATCTCTAATTGTTTTATCATAACTTTCATTATTCCATGCAACACCAATTTCTCCTGCAAAATACATTTTATTAGTATGAATAAAATACTTCCCAAAACCGAGTTTATTCGTCATCCTCAATCTTAATTTCTGTTCGCTATTCGATAAGTATTCTGATTGAAGAGTAAAGAAATAATCATTTTTTAAAAAGTAATTAAAAGAAAGATCTCCATAAGTACGCTGAATTTCTTCTATATTATCTTGACTACTTCGAACCGAATTAAAAGTAGCACCAATACTATAGAATTCTGATGTATATCCTAATGTACTACCAACAGAGAGTTGACTTAAATTACTTGCTTTTGCAAAGTTATATCCAACAGAAATTGAAGCATTCATACGAGAAAGAAAACCATCTTTTACAGGTCTTATAAGCACAACATCATTCATATCTAAATATCGGTCTTTGCCTATAATTAAAGAGAAGTTTGGAAGGTTGGTTTCTAATCCATTAAGCACATAGCGTTTTCCTTCTATAGAAGTGACTAAAAAACTTTCGGAACTTTCGATTAAAACTACCTTTTTCCATTTAATTTTTAACTCCCCACTACTGTAGTCCGTTTTAATATTTAAAATACCCTGATCCATTCTTTTCACTTCCCCTATAATCCTGTCTCCATTCTCCAATAGCAATATGTCCTTTTGAGAGAATGAAGTAAATGAAAGAAAAAAACCAATACAGAGTAGTATGAATCTTGGGCTCATCTAATATTTATTTTCTATTACATTTTAACCAAGGTACAAAAACATATATAATCTAAGAGTCAAGTTGTTAGTTAGAGCTGATAATTTAAATACTTTTTAACTATTGATTTTTTAAATATAAAAAGGGGAAACCAACTTTAATAATTCTTATCTCTTGATATAATCAGACATTAAGACACATCTGATTTATAGAATACACAGAAAAACTATTGAATTTTAAATAGCAGTAAATTGAAAAAACTTCACATAATTTTGTGACTCTTTTTCACCTAGTAAAAGGAGCTGAATAAGAATAAAAACAAAAAAGGATACTGATTTCTCAATACCCTTTCACTTAGTAGCGGGAACAGGACTCGAACCTGTGTCCGCCTTGGGCGGATAAGAGCCCTCTTATTTTTTAAATTCAATATTTTTATTCATCCACACTCTTCCTTGACCACTCTTTTAAAAACTTCTCATATCCAAGAGCTTCAGTTTTTGATACAAAAAATCTAACATAAACAACTGTCCAAGGACGGTAACGAATGGTCCAACCTTTATTTGCTAAAATATTATGAGACTTAAAGCGATTAATTAAGTCGGAAGTCTGTCCTACATAACGCTTTTGGTGTGCCGAAGACCACAATACATAAACACAATATTTTGGATAATCTAAATGCATAAAAAAATAAAAAAAGGGTATTGATTTCTCAATACCCTTTCACTTAGTAGCGGGAACAGGACTCGAACCTGTGTCCGCCTTGGGCGGATAAGAGCCCTCTTATTTTTTAAATTCAATATTTTTATTCATCCACACTCTTCCTTGACCA
>JAJYTI010000248.1 GCA_021793135.1 Bacteroidota bacterium | reverse complement strand
AATGTTTATAAGAGTCAATACTATTCTTTATCAATCATTGTTCAAAAATTGTAACCCAAGTTTTCAGAAAAGCTTAACCTATCCGATAAGATTTAGAATATTAATTCGAATACTTTTGAGTTCATTTTTTCTAATCCAATAGTAGGAGATGTTGCTTGGTATTAATTTTTTAATGCCACTACTCTACCTATAACCAGTGATTTTTAAAATTGCAACGATAAATTTCAGAAAATACATTATGAAAACAATAAAGTCGATAATCTTTTTTTGCTTACTTATCAACTTAATAAGTTGTGCCGCTATAAAAACTACAGATAAAAAGATTGATTACGAACTCAATCGTTTACTTGAAACGAAAAGCTTCTTTAAATTAAGAGATGCTATTACTGAAAATAAAGCCAAACTTTCGGAAGATAGACTTTTATATTACAACGTATTTATTGCAAATGCTTTTGGAAAGCATGAACAATCAAATGAGTACATAGATCAACTTCTAAAAAACTATCCATCTACTTTAAATGATACTATGCATTTGAAATTATTGGATATAAAAGCCGATAATAAAATCTATAACTACAAGTATAAAGAAGCAAGCGATATTCATAATGAAATTATTACGCAACATTATAAAATATTGGATAGTGCTGAATTGGCTAATTACAAAAATGTACAATCTCTTTTTGGTTCTTTAGCATCTGTAAAACCACAAATAGTTCATCTAAATCAAGATGTTATAATTTCAGCCACTTTAAATGAATTCAATCACTTGATGACCCCAGTAAAAAGTAATGGTATAACTGAAAAATTCATTTTTGATACAGGCGCTAACCTATCTACTATTTCAGAAAGTCAAGCTGAAAAAATGAACTTAAAAATTATTGATCAAAAAATAAATGTAGGTTCAGCAACTCAAAACAATGTAACGTCAAAATTAGCGGTAGCTGAAAATTTCTATGTTGGCGATATACGATTTGAAAATGTTGTTTTTCTTGTCATGCCAGATGACCAGTTATCGTTTCCACAAATAAATTATACTATAAAAGGAATCATCGGTTTTCCCGTAATTCATCAATTGGGAGAAATCCATTTAAATAAGAACGGAGAAATTAAAGTGCCAGTAAATCGTAATAAAAATAATTTGAGGAATATGTTTCTGAATAGTTTGACTCCTGTTGTTAGAGCTGTTTCTGGAAAGGATACATTGCTTTTTACATTCGACACTGGAGCAAAAAGTTCGGAACTCTCGATGAAATATTATAAACAACATGAAAGCATAATTAAAGCTGAAGGAAAACACCAAGTCGTTCAAAGAGGCGGCGCAGGAGGTCTAAAAACAATTAATACATATGTATTTGAAAACTTCCCTATAGAAGTGGGTACAAAAAATCTAAAACTCCCTCAAATTCATGTATCATTAGAAGCATTTAATTTCAATAAATATTTTGACGGCAATATGGGGCAAGATATTTTAATGCAGTTCAACACATTGATTATCAATTTTGAAGAAATGTTTATTGACTTTGAATAGATTATCATTTAAAACATTAAAAAAAGGAAAATAAAACTTGTAATTGTTTCGCCTTCACACTACTCTTTCTTTCCATTCAAGCAATTGCACAAACGGAATCTCAAATGAAAAGAAACCTACCGATTACTTATTTGTGTTGTTAGGAATCTATGTGTCGAATTATAATATCGCAATTGCTTCTGGTGCGGTAGCTGGTACGATGTAACTTATCCTAACTTTATCATTATATCCTATAAAACATGAACATAGAAGAATTAAGAGACTTTTGTCTATCCTTAAAAGGTGCTGGTGAGAAAATGCCGTTCGACGATAAATTCTTAGTTTTTACCGTTAAGGATAAAATGTTCTGTTTAACGAATCTAGAGGAATACGACTACATCAATTTAAAATGCGACCCTGAAAAAGCTATTTTGCTAAGAGAAGAATTTGAAGAGGTTACTCCAGGGTATCATATGAACAAAAAACATTGGAATAGTGTCGCAACAAAAGGAAATATTTCCATTAGCCAAATGAAGGAATGGATAGTAGATTCCTATAATTTAGTAGTTAAAGGACTACCTAAAAAGCTTCAAAAGGAGCTGTTAGAAGAATAATCTTAAAAAAATTATAAAACAAATTACTCGTCTATTAGACTTCACCCCCCTCTAATCGCAACAAGCTATATATCAATAACTTATCTTTTTAATTTAATTATATCCATGTAATCAAATAGTTGAATTTCAACCCCTAAATCACTACTTAATTCAATCAAAAAAATAAAGTGGTATCCTTTTTGGATGTATGCTAACGAAGACCTTAAAGCTTTATTAAAAAATCTTCGTTAATCTTAATTTATCGCCAACTCATGTTGGTGTCATACATTTAATACCACTTAAAGATGAAAAAGACGTTCTTATTTTTGATTATAGCAATAGTATCGAATATTGCTTTTGGGCAGAGCTTTGGTGTTCCAAGAATAACGACAAAGAATGCTCAAGATAAACCCATTGAATTAAGCAGTTTAAAAATCTCTGTGTTTGTTGTTGATAATATTGCGACAACTACTTTCGAAATGGATTTTTATAACGCAAACTCGCGTATAATGGAAGGTGAATTAAATTTTCCTTTACCAAATGGTGTTACTGTTTCTCGATTTGCACTTGATGTGAATGGAGAAATGCGTGAAGGAGTTGTTGTGGATAAGGAACAAGCAACATTAGCTTACGAAGCGGTAGTAAGACGTAGAATTGACCCAGGAGTAGCTGAGATGACCAAAGGAAATAACTTTAAAACTAGAGTTTACCCAATACCACCTAAAGGTTATAAAAAAGCTATTATCGCTTTTGATCAAGAATTGGATAGTGATGACAAAAACTATCTCTATCAACTTCCACTTAATATTTCTAATGTCTTAAAAAACTTTTCAGTGGATGTAGAAATTGTTTCAAACAAGCCAAATCCTGTGAAA
>JAJYTI010000247.1 GCA_021793135.1 Bacteroidota bacterium | reverse complement strand
CTTCAACCTTTATTAGAAAGTACGATACGGATATATCTATCTGACAATGAGTATGATTTAAAAAAAATACGTATTTTAATAAGCAAAAATGCAGATAGCATTTATATATCGATAAATAATGATGGAGTAAGCATTATTAAATTTTCAAATATCAAAAACAGAGAAGGAATTGATTTAGTAAAAGAGCGAATTGAGTTATTTAATAAACAAAATAATGATTACCGATTGGTTTTATTCAATCCAAAATCAGGTTTGACTTTGATATACAATCAATTAATATCCACCGATTAAAAAATGTGATATGAATAACCATTACAAGTCCATTATTTATTTAATATTTTTATTTACACTATCTCCTGGTATTTTACTTTCTCAAAATAGAAAAATAGAATCAATTAAACAAGAAATAAAAAACACCAAAGTAGATAGTATAAAGGTGAATTTATACATCAAACTTGCTAGAGAATACCACCGTATTGACAATCATGGAACAAAAGATATCGATGCCTCAAACACCGCTGTCGATATTGCATTAAAATCTGGCGACAGCATTTATTACGCTCGAGCACTAAATACATTAGGGTTACTTTATCGTTATCATAGACATTATGATATAGCTGTATCACTTCATCAAAAAGCCTATAATTTAATAGAACCTATAGATGGATATATTATTGATAAAATGATATTTTCTAACAATGTGGGGGTGGCGGCTAGATATATGTCTAGTTATGAGATTGCAGTAAAATATTATCATATAGCCCTTAAAATAGCTGAAGAACACAACAACCTACTTAATATAGAGATTGCAAGTAACGGATTGGGGAATGTATATATGAATATACCTGAACAAGTTGAACGAGGGGAATTGTATTTTGAACAAGCACTTAGAACTGCAGAAAAAGCTAATAATAAACGTGGTATCTCCATGAATTATCTTTCATTAAGTAGTATCTATGATAACAAAGAAGACTATACTAAATCTAGAGAGTACTTATCAAAATTGATAGAACTTAATGAAGAAATGAAAGATACTTTTGGAATTGGTTTGGCCTATAAAGCATTTGGTTCTAGTTATCTAGAAGAAGAGAAAAATTTAAACTTAGCTAAAAAATATTTATTGAATGCAAAAGATGTTTTCCATTCGATTAAAAATGAAAACGAAGTTGCTAGTGTTAATTATTATCTAGGCAAACTGTATTATAAATATGGAGATGATTATTACGCTTCAGAACTGCTAAGTGATGGTTTGGAAACTGCAAAAAGATTGAATCAAAAGAATCTTATTGTAGCTATCTCTCATTTGTTATTTAAGATTAAAAATAAAAATAAAGCTTATAATGAAGCATTAAATTATCATATTTTGTGGCGTGATTATCAAGATAGCCTTAATCTTAACGAGCAAAAGCTTCAAGTACTAGCCCTAAACAAACAATATGATTTAGAGAAAATTGAATCAGAAATCATAGCACTTAAAAAAGAACAAGAAATTCAGTCTTTCTTACTAGCATCGGAGAAAAATAAGTTAAAAAACCGAAGTACTATCTTAATTCTTATTGCAGCACTCTTCGCTACCTTATTTATTATTTTCTTTCAGAAAAGTCAAAACAGAAAGTTTGTAAAAGAAAATACCGAAATCCAATCGCAATTACAAGCAGAACGTATCGCACAAACTTATGAACGAAGTTTGCTAGAAGCCGAAGTAATTGCTACGCAAATGAAAATTAATCCTCATTTTTTATTTAATAGTTTAAACTCGATTAAACTACTTATTCAACAAAATGAAAATAGTAAAGCAATCAATTATTTGGTGCATCTAGCGCGCTTTAATAGAGCTTTATTAGATTTAGAAAATATCTCATCGCATTCATTAGCAAATGAGTTGTATTTTGCGAAATTATATTTAGAATTAGAGAATCGAAGGTTTAGAAATGATTTTTCATATTATTTTAATTATATAAATACAAGTAAAGAAGAATTAAAACAATATAATATTCCTCCACTACTACTTCAACCATATATAGAGAATGCTATATGGCATGGTTTAATGCCTAGTACTAAAGAACATAAAGAGATTATAATTTCCATTATTAAAAACAATCAATCCGTAAAAATTGAGATTAACGACAATGGAATTGGAAGGCAAGTAAAACCTTTAAACAGTAGACTTCACGTAGGGAGAGGAATGGATATTACAAAGCAACGCATCAGGTTATTTAACAAAACAAATGATTTTGTTATCAAATTTAAAATCATTGATAAAACAAACGGTGAAGGAGAAACATTAGGAACATGTGTAATTTTAGAAATTTCACCAATACAAGTAAATGTATAAAATTAAAATTATGAAGGTAGCAATATTAGATGATGAATTACATTGTGTAGAAAGCTTGGTTCTGCACTTACAGAGTCTCTTTCCGGATATTTCTGTTATTTATAAATCAACAAATCCTGCAGAAGCTGTGGAAAATCTAAAAGAAATGGAAATTGATTTATTATTTTTAGATATTGAAATGCCCATTTTAAATGGTTTTGAATTTTTAGATAAATTCGATAAAATAGACTTCGATGTCATTTTTACGACTGCCTATAGTCAATATGCTGTAAAAGCTTTTAAAGCTCAAGCAATAAATTATCTTTTAAAACCAATTGACGAAGAAGAATTAAAAGATGCAATAGAAACCTATCTGAAAGACAAAGAAGCAAGTATTCCAACACCTAATAATTTAGAAGAACTTTTAAAAAACTTTGTGAAAACTAAATCTTCTAAAGACAAAATTGCTATCCCAGTTTCCGATGGTATAGAATTTATTATTGTTGAGGACATTGTTTATTGCCAAAGTCATAGTAATTAGGGCTTGCTGAAAAGAATCATCAATTTATACAACTTGGTATTTTCTGAAAGAATAATTGCTGGTATTTCGCATAAATATTTCCATAAATAGCTTGTTGAAAAATTGACATAAAATATCCTTACTT
>JAJYTI010000246.1 GCA_021793135.1 Bacteroidota bacterium | reverse complement strand
AATATCTTTATACTAAACCTAAAAATATATTATGGCTTTTATCAGAAACAGATTAAACAAGTTTATCGCACGAATGACCGCTCCCGATTTACAAGAACTATGGGATATTAAAGTGCATATTTTAGATAAAAAAACAAAACAACCAATAGGAGGAGAAAGCTATATGTTGGAACTATACGATGAGGATAAAAAAGATGTTGACTTTTTAGGTTCAGGTCCGCTAAACGAACAAGGAATAGCCGATATTCGTTTTAATCCACAGGACATCAACCAAGGAGAAGAAGATTCAATCTTGCCTGAAACCAAACCAGATATATTCTTCGTGATTAAAAAAGATGGTAAAGAAGTTTATAGAAGTACAACTACCTACGATATTGATTTTGAAAAACATGCTACTTTTGATATTGAAGATGGGAAAGAGGTTTTTCTGGGAACTTTTTTAATCCATTTAGAAGACTAATTCCACCCCATAAATTCATAATCAGTGTTAGCTCTTGCTATCTTGGGATTCCTCTCTCATGGTCGAGATTTTTGTTATTTAGCGCTATTTAAATCCTTCGCTCCCAAATGCGTCATACCCCTATCGGATTTTGCACTTGGTAGAGAAGAAGTAGTGGATTGTAAAAAACTTGCCTTTAAAGTGTCCAAATATTTATGAATTCTTTCTAGGGTGATTCCGATAATATAGTAACCCGTAAAGTAATCTCTAACCCGTCCATTAATTAAAAAACGAGAGGTCCATAGAATTTGTGGGCCGTTAAAAAAAATAAGCATTTTTAGGCACGCAAACTCGTAATGGACCGTTCTTTTTATTACAGACTAGATGTTTTTGCTACTCTCCCCGAGCAATCGGGGAAAGTGAATAAGGAAATAAATAATAGTGTTCTGTCTAATTCATTCCATTCAAAGAGCCTGTTCTTCGTTGGGAAAGACTCTTCAATTCACTGCGTTCCGCTCTGAGTGACATGGTTATCCGTTTACCTCCCGATTTCTTCTCTTTAAGTATGAAATTCATTACAGGTTTTGATAGGAATCAAATGTAGTTTTCGCCTTTGAAGAACTCATTTCAGAAGACGATACTTGGAACTTTAAAAGTGGCATAAATAGAACCGAAATAGTCAAGACGCCCTTAAAGCAATCTAGAAACCTCTTACAATAGCTTATTTTGTAAGGTATTGTAAATCAATTTATATGATTTTATACATAGTTTAGCATCTTAAAAACACATTTGTGAGTATATTCAAAACGTCTTTGAGTGTTGTCAAGTCGTCTTTGAGTATTGTCAATGATATTTTGAGTAGTATAAGAATGTTTGACTACGCTAAGAAGTATCTATGAATGTTGTCAAGTCATCGTTGCGTGTTGTCAAATGTCTTTTGACTATACTCAAGTCATCGTTGCGTATTGTCAAAGAAGATTTGCATATAGTCAAATAGGCTGTGATGCAAAGGAAAGATCCTGGATTATAGTCAATAATCTTTTGAATGTAGTCAAAGAATCTCTGCATATTGTCAAAGATACTCTGAGTATGTTCAAAGACCCTATGCATATTGTCAAAGATACTGTGAGTATGCTCAAAGAATACCTGCATATTGGCAATGGCATGCTGTGTATAGTCAAAGACATTTTGAGTGTAGTGAATGGCATTTTGAATATTGTCGTAAACATTCAAAATCACCGATTAACTACTTTGTTTTATGTTATAAAGCTAGAGTGATTAATTGTAAACCATACGTATTTTATCAAGGATGTGGAGCAATGAATATATCTTGTTTAGCAATGTGGAAGTAACTTAAATGATAGGATATATTTTGGTAGGTATATCTCAAATAGTATTATAGATGAAAGCAGATAGTTTCATCCAATCGACTGGTCGTATAGGGGAGTAGGATGAAAGTATACGAATTATTTATAGTTAGAAGTAATCTCTGACTAGTTTTATAAGTACCTGTGCAGCAGCTTCACGATTTGAGTTTCCTTTTGTATTGGTAATTTCATCCACTAGATTTAGCGTTAAAAGACTTTCTATTAAACCAACTGCTGCCATTAAAATAGAGTAGGGGAAAATTACTTTTAATGTATCCAGATGGAATGGAATATCCGGTATATGAAACGACGGTAACGATCCACTTATCGGAGCAATATCCAATACATTTTTCGTGTCTAAATTGAAAAAGTGTACGATGCCGAACACGATTAAAATCGCCTCTAAGGAAGCAGGAAATGTTTTAGCATGGTCATTGCTACCGCAAAGCCAGCAAATATTTCGTTTTTATAATGGATCTCTTGTTTTAAATCAAACAGATTTATTGCTTTAAACATTCTGCAAAGCCGATTAGTAGGTTGTCTTTTTATTTAATCTGCAAAAGTAGGAATTTGGTATGGAAGAGTAACCATGAATTTGCTTTTGAAAGCGATTAAAAGAGAGGATAATTTTATAACAATTGGAAGTGTAGGATTTATAATTCTATTTAAATCTTCCCTTGTAAATGTATAGTTACGGTGGCAGTTTTAGCTATATGCTAAAAACCTGTTTTAATTTACCTATAAAGTTATGCTTGTTTTCTTAAGATATTCCGGTGATATAGTAGTAAATTTATATAACCAACCATATACTATATTTTATCGATTATCGAAGGAGATAGTATTAAAACCCCGATTATGAAAAAATTAATTATAATATTCTTCGCACTTGCTTCAGTAATTGCTTGTAAAAACAATTCGGAATCAGAGACAGGCCAGAAATCCATTTTGGAAATTGGTTGCTATGCATACAAAAATGATGGTGATGAGATAAAAATGGAAATCACGGAAATTAATGATAAAATCACTGGAAACTTAGATGTTTTTTATGCCGAAAAAGATGCCAATGAAGGAAAATTTGTAGGCACTTTGCATGGCGACAAACTTATTGGAGTTTATACTTTTAATTCGGAAGGAATAACGAGCTCACGAGAAATGGCATTCTTGGTTCAGGACAATCAGCTTATTGAAGGTTAGATC
>JAJYTI010000027.1 GCA_021793135.1 Bacteroidota bacterium | reverse complement strand
TAATTATTCTCGTACATCGGCAAAAGTACATCACGATACCGCATCCGATTTTTTTAGAACCTTGTACGATAAAGGTAAGTTTATCGAGAAAGAAACGGAACAGTTATACGATGCAGAAGCCAAGCAATTCTTAGCCGATAGATTTGTTATAGGAACTTGCCCAAAATGTGGTGCTACAGATAGCTATGGCGATCAGTGCGAAACCTGTGGTACATCGCATAATGCTACAGATTTAATCGATCCTAAAAGTGCGATAACAGGAAACAAACCTATCTTAAAAACTACCAAACACTGGTTCTTACCATTGAACGAATACCAGCAATGGTTAGAAGAATGGATTGTAGAAGGACATAAAAACGATTGGAAAACCAACGTGTATGGTCAATGTAAATCTTGGTTAGATGATGGGTTACATCCAAGAGCCGTAACACGTGATTTGGATTGGGGAATTCCTGTTCCTGTAGAAGGAGCAGAAGGCAAAGTACTTTATGTTTGGTTTGATGCTCCTATTGGATATATCTCTTCTACTAAGGAGTGGGCAGAACGTGAAGGAAAAGATTGGGAACCTTATTGGAAATCCAAGGATACTAAATTAGTGCATTTCATAGGGAAGGACAATATTGTATTCCATGCCATTATTTTCCCAACTATGCTTAAAGCACATGGCGATTATATCTTGCCAGATAATGTGCCAGCTAATGAGTTTTTAAACTTAGAGGGAGATAAGCTTTCTACAAGCAGAAATTGGGCAGTATGGCTTCCAGAATATTTAAAAGATTTTCCAAACCAACAAGACGTATTACGCTATGTGCTAACTGCAAATGCACCAGAGGCAAAAGATAACGACTTTACTTGGAAAGACTTTCAAGCACGTAATAACAATGAGTTGGTAGCTGTATTTGGTAACTTTATAAACCGAGTAATGGTGCTTACTCATAAATACTATGATGGTGTTATCCCTACTCCAGGAGAGTTCACCGATGTAGATTTAGCAGTTCTCAGCAAATTACGTTCTTATCCTGCAAATATAGCCAGTTCTATAGAACGTTATCGATTTAAAGAAGCGCAAGGAATAGTGATGAATCTAGCGCGTTTAGGTAATAAATACTTAGCAGACGAAGAACCTTGGCATACTATAAAAACGGATGAAGATCGTACAAAAACAATAATGTATGTAGCTCTACAAATAGCGGCAGGTCTTGGCGTATTGTCAGAACCATTTTTACCACATACTTCTGCGAAGTTGAAGAGTATGTTGCTATTTGATGAATTAAATAATCCATTAACGTGGCAAGCAGTAGCAACAAATGAAGCCTTGTTACCAGCGAATCATAAGATTGGAAAAAGTGAATTATTATTTACTAAAATAGAAGACGAAACCATTCAAAAACAATTAGATAAATTGGAAGAAACTAAAAAAGAAAATACAATTACTACGCCAAATGTGGAACCTGGAAAGGAGGAGTGTACCTTTGATGACTTTATGAAGATGGATATGCGCGTAGGAACAATCCTAGAAGCAGAAAAGATGCCGAAAGCCGATAG
Source organism: Bacteroidota bacterium (assembly GCA_021793135.1). Classification (GTDB taxonomy): domain Bacteria; phylum Bacteroidota; class Bacteroidia; order Flavobacteriales; family Flavobacteriaceae; genus JAJYTI01. The sequence goes on along the minus strand of JAJYTI010000027.1, from coordinate 15,060 downwards.
ATTATTGGTGCTAAAAGTCGATACAGGATTAGACGTACGTACCATAGTTTCAGGATTGGCAGAACACTTTACACCAGAAGAAATAATAGGTAAACGTGTAACTGTACTGGTAAATCTTGCACCTAGAAAATTACGTGGTGTAGAAAGTCAAGGAATGATTCTTATGACAGAAAAGGAAGATGGTAGTCTGGTTTTTATAAATCCAGATAAAGATGAAGTTCCAAATGGAGCAACGATAAACTAATTAAGTTATTTATAATTCTTTTAAAGGTCGATGCCTAGGCATCGACCTTTTTTGTTTAATCTTTTGTCATTTCGATCCCGAGGATTCGGGAGAGAAATCTCTATCTGCGGAATTGCTTTTGTGAATATAGATTCTTCACTTCACTACGTATCGTTTTGAATGATACTTTCGTTTTTCATTGTTATATCAAATGCATGTGAGATATCTCTAACTATTGAACAGTATCTAGGAAAAAGATTCTTTACCCCACTGCATTTCGTTTTGAATGACATTTACTTGTCATTTCGAACGATAGTGAAAAATCTCTCAAATCTCCTATGTTAGAATATCGTTAAGTCAGATGCTATCCTTTTTAAGTCTTTATCTTTGTATGACTTAAAAAGTAAAGTCTTTTAAACAGAAGTTATTCAGAGAAACAAGTATGCTTAAGATAGCTTATTTACCCCAATACGAACACTTTTTACCACCCGGACACCGATTCCCGATGGCAAAATATAGTTTGCTAGCACAGCAATTGCTTCATGATGGTACTTGCGACGAATCTAATTTTTTTGAACCTACCCCACCAGATGATAAACATATTATGGCAATACATGATCCAGTGTATTATTATGATTTATTAAATCTTACTTTACCACATAAAGAAGCGTTAGCTATAGGATTTCCATTATCTAGGACATTGATCTATCGTGAGCGAGCTATTGCAGGCGGCACAATAACAGGAGCCGACTATGCATTAAAATATGGTGCGGCAATGAATATTGCAGGTGGAACGCATCATGCATATGCTGATAGGGGTGAAGGCTTTTGCATGTTAAACGACCAAGCGATAGCGGCACAATATTTACTTGATAAAGGATTAGCCAATCAGATATTAATCGTCGATTTAGATGTGCATCAAGGTAATGGTACAGCAAAGATTTTTGAAGAGGAGCCTAGAGTGTTTACATTTTCTATGCATGCAGAAAAAAACTATCCATTTACCAAGGAGAAATCCGACCTAGATATAGGATTGCCAGACGGAGCTGATGATACGCTCTATTTAGCAACATTGAAACGTATATTGCCAGAGCTTTTAGAGAAAGTACAACCAGACTTTGTTTTTTATTTGTCTGGAGTAGATATCTTAGAAAGTGATAATCTAGGCCGATTGTCCTGTACTATAGAAGGATGTAGACAGCGAGATAAATTTGTTTTAGAGAGTTTATACGATAAGAATCTTCCAGTCCAAATTAGTATGGGTGGAGGCTATAGCAAACAGCTACGATATATTGTAGATGCACATGCTAATACCTTTAGAACTGTTCAGGATGTTTATTTTTAAATACTGATATTAATCAGCATTAAAAATTATCCAAAAGTCGAGTTTTGTAACGGAAAAGTAAAGAAATATGAAACGAATGCAAATAGTTAGTTTAGAAGAAGCAGTTAAGCATGTAAAATCTGGAGATAACGTCTTCTTTCAAGGTGCTGCAATGACACCAACCAAATTGATTGATGCGCTTTGTGAAAGATATAAAGAGTTAGAAAAAGTTAGAATTTTTCAAATCCATACACATGGCGAAGCTAAATATTTAGAAGAACCATATAATCAAGCATTCCATTTATCTAGTTTTTTCACTGGTCCAAATACACGTAATGGTGTAAACTCATCACATGGTGATTACATACCAATTTTCTTAAGTGAAATTCAGCATTTATTCCGAAATAATATAGTTCCATTAGATGTTACTTTTATTCAGGTGTCTCCTCCAGATAAGCATGGGTTTTGCTCTTTAGGAACTTCAGTAGATGTTGCCTTCCCTGCCGTTGAGGTGTCTAAAATGGTAATTGCGCAAATCAATCCTAATGTGCCACGTACACATGGCGATAGCATTATTCATGTTAGTAAGATAGATTATGGAGTTGAAACTAACATCCCAATGGATGAAGCGCAAGTAACAGAGCCTAACGAAATCGAAAAAGCGATAGGTAAACATGTTGCGGGGCTTATTGAAGATGGTGCTACTTTGCAAATGGGAATTGGAAATATTCCAAATGCAGTCTTAAACAATCTCTCTAATCATAAAGGATTGGGAATCCATACTGAAATGTTTTCCGATGGAATTCTACCATTAGTAGAAAAGGGGATTATAACTGGAGAATATAAAGCAAATCACACTGGTAAAATCATAACCTCTTTTGCAATGGGTACCCAAAGACTATATGATTTTATAGATGATAACCCCTCCATTATTTTTAAAGAAGCAGGTTATACCAATGATACTGCATTAATACGTCAGAACCCTAAAGTGACCGCTATTAATTCCGCTATAGAAATCGATTTAACCGGTCAGATTTGTGCCGATAGTATTGGAACCTATCAATATTCGGGAGTAGGAGGACAAATGGATTTTATTCGTGGAGCTGCTTTGTCACGTGGTGGGAAACCAATTATTGCATTGCCAGCAGCAACTGCAAAAGGAATTTCTAAAATAGTTCCATACTTAAACCAAGGAGCGAGCGTTACTACTACACGTGCACATGTTCATTATGTTGCAACAGAGTACGGCGTGGTAAACCTTTATGGTAAATCTTTAAAGGAACGTGCTAAGCTATTGATTTCTATTGCGCATCCAGACCATAGAGAAGCATTAGAAAAGGAAGCATATAATAGATTTAAATATTAATAATAAGTAAGTTTGATTTAGATTGTAGATTTGGAATCCCAGTGCTTTTAGGAGTGCTGGGATTTTCTATTGGTGTTCCTGATTTAATTCTTGAGCAATGAAAAAACCTTCAGTTCCTTGTGATTCATATCTAGGCAGGAGTATATAGCCTTCCATTGGAGAGAGGATTACTCCTTCGCGATCTTTAGCCAAGAATTCATTTTTTTTAATCTTTTGTAGACTTTTATATCCAGGTTTCATTACAAAATCATCTTTTCTCGTAGTCGGATGTTTATACATTATTTTTAATGCATTAGGTAAGGGAATAGACTGTTTATTAAACGATTGGTTTTGTTGTTTCGATTCTTTTAGAATTGAAGCAGGAATGCATTCTAATTTTTCTAAAATAGATAGCATTACTGTCGAAATATTTGTTTCCATAATGGAATTAGTACTTCCACCTCCTTCAATAGTTACCGATGTAAAACCCTGTTGCTGGTAATATGCAAAGGCAGTTCCCTGTAGATGATTTTCTGTGTCCATAATCAATGGAATATTTAAGCCAGAAAATAGTTCTATGTTTTTTTGATTAGGATTAGTTATTCCGAACATAGTACTGTTGGACGAAGAAGAGTGTAAGTCTATAAAGACTATAGGTTGGTTTTCACTGATTTGTCTAGGGAGAAAATTATCTATAATCGAAAACAAAGCTTTTATCTCTCGACGTTCAAAACTAAATATTTCTTGTTTAGGAGTCTGTCTAATCTGTTGTATCACATCCATATGCCATAGTCGATTCATATCCTCATCGATATATCGCATATGATGTTTCAATGCTGTTAGATTTCCTCTTAGCGCTAGAAACTGGCCTTTAAAGTTTTTCTCATTAAGTTTTATAAACTTCATTAGATTTTCCAAAGCCTTTACACTAGCCATTTCATTGCCATATATCCCTGCTACTACAATAATCCAAGGCCCAGGCATGCTACCATTTATTTGGTCGATAATACGTGTTAATACAGGTGGGTTTTGCATAATAATTTAAAAAATGTAAGTTTCTAATTTAGAACAATTAAGGGAAACGTAGTAAAGCGAAGGAACTCTCTTAACAGGAAATTTCTTTCCCAAATCCTCGGGACCGAAATGACCACCGAAATATTACTTATCTAATCCAAAGACTTTTTCGCCAGACGACTCTTCCTCTTTAAGTTCTTTTACTAGCTGTAAAGCTTCTGGGATAACATCGCTACATAGTACAATTAATGAGTCTTTTTGTGCATTATTTACTGCATATAGAATTGCTTTTTTCTCGGAAGGGATTAAGGTTACTTTTACATTATTGGCATGTTGACTAATCCCTTCTTTAAGAAGTGCAATAATTTCTTCTTTTGTTTTTCCTCGGAGATTTTTGTCCTGTCGTATAATAATTTCGTCAAACATCTCGGTAGCAATTCTCCCAATATCTTGTGTGTCTTCGTCTCGTCGATCTCCTACTCCAGCTATAATCCCAACTTTTGTTGATGAATTATAGGTGTCGGTAAAATCTTTTAATGCTCTCATGCCCGCTGGATTATGTGCATAGTCAACCAATACATCGAAGTTTTTAAACTTAAATAAGTTCATTCGTCCTGGGGTTTGAGTTTCAGATGGGATAAAGGTCAATAAAGCGGCACGAATATCTTCCATTGAAAATCCTTGAACATTGGCAGCGATAATGGCTGGTAAAATGTTCTGAATCATAAAAGTGGCTTTTCCTCCAAAAGTCAAAGGAATTTCGGCAGCTTTCATAACTCTCATTTTCCAAATGCCTCGGCATAACGTAACAAATCCATTTTCGTAAACAGCCGTAATTCCACCAAGTTTTTGCATGGCTTGAATTCGAGGATTGTTTTCGTCTAAAGCAAAGAGTGCAATATTACAATTCAGATTTTTTCGCATAGCATATACTATGTCATCTTCCGCATTTAAAATAGCATAGCCATTAGGCAAAACAGTTTTTGGAATGATTTCTTTTACTTTAGCCAAGGCTTCCATGGTGTGTATTCCATCCAATCCAAGATGATCACCAGCAACATTTGTAACAATGCCTACATCACATCTTTTATACCCTAAGCCAGCTCGAAGGATTCCTCCTCGAGCACATTCTAGAACGGCAAAATTCACGGTGGGAGCCTTTAAAACAAATTCGGCACTAACTGGCCCTGTACAATCCCCTTTCATCAGCAATTGATTTTGGATATATACGCCGTCACTGGTGGAGTAGCCTACGCGATATCCGGATAGTTTTGCCATGTGGGCTAGAAGTCGAGTAGTGGTTGTTTTACCATTTGTTCCAGTAATAGCTACAATAGGTATTCTACCCGTATTGTTTTGTTGTGGGAATAATTTGTCGATTACTGGAGCTGCAACATTTCTAGGTAAACCTGTGGTGGGGGCTAAATGCATTCTAAATCCTGGAGCTGCATTTACTTCTAGTACAGCACCACCTATCTCTTCGAGTGGTTTGCTGATGTCCTTGGTCATTACATCAATACCACAAATATCTAAATCGATAATTTTAGATATTCTTTCGGCCATAAATACATTCGACGGATGCACAATATCTGTTACATCATCGGCCGTTCCGCCAGTACTTAGATTTGCTGTGTCTTTTAATATTACTTTCTCTCCTGTAGCGACAATGGAGTCTTCTGTTAAGCCTCTTTTTTTCAAGATGATTTTGGTCTGGGTGTTTATCTCGATTTGTGTCAATACTTTCTCATGTCCATAACCTCGTTGAGGATCTTCATTTATTTTATCTACTAATTCTCGTATTGTTTTTTTCCCATCTCCTATTACGTATGCTGGATTTCTCTTTGCCGCCGCGACAAATCGATGGTTTATTATTAATAATCTATAATCTACTCCAGGAACGTGTTTTTCAAGGATGATTCTATCAGAAATCTTTTTTGCTTCTCTAAATGCAAATAATGCATGTTCATAATCTTGTATATTAACGGTTACTCCTCTACCATGGTTTCCATTTACTGGTTTTATTACTAGGGGATAACCTATGTATTCGCAAGCTTCTTCTAGATTCTCTTCCTTAGTTATCAAATCTCCTGGAGGAACGGGAATTTCTGCTTGGTTTAAAATACTTTTGGTACTCTCTTTATCACAAGCTATTTCTACACCAATATTGCTCGTTTCATTGGTTACCGTGGCTTGAATTCTTTTTTGGTTTGCTCCGTATCCTAATTGGCAGAATGAATGCTTATTTAATCTTATCCAAGGAATATTTCTACTTTCGGCTTCTTTTATAATTGATGCAGTACTTGGGCCTAGACGATCTCTTTCCCGTAACTCTTTCATCTTTTGAATATCTGCTTTTAAATCATATTCTTTTTCTGTACCATTTATAAGTGCCTCGCATATGGCAACAGCAGCTTTTGCAGCATATATCCCAACACTTTCTACTTGATAATTAAACACGACATTGTAAACACCTTTTTCTCCGTAACCACGAGTTCTTCCATAACCGGTATTCATGCCAGCAAGGGTTTGTATTTCTAATGCAATGTGTTCAATGATATGCCCCATCCATGTTCCCTCTTCCACTCGTTTGAAAAAACCTCCTGGTTCTCCAATAGAACACCTATGCTCATATAAAGTAGGAAGTAATGCTTTTAATCGCTTTGCAAAACCTTCTATCTTATTAGAAGGTTTTTCTTCCATCTTACCAATATCCAGGATCATTACAATTAAATTTTCCCGTTTTATGGACCAGTAGTTTGGTCCACGCATTACTTTTATTCGTCTTATTTTCATAGATGCAACAATATGTGTGAAGTATAATAGTCAAGTTGCTATCTATTTTTTGATTAACAATCTAACTAAATGAACCTGTGCTATTATTTATTTATAATAACACAGGTAAATAAAGATACGGTTATTAAGTTGCTTGTTCTTTTGGTTTATTATTAAATATTAGCCAAAAAAAATGTTATATGACAATTAGATGAGAATTTGCTAATCATTTTAGGTATTAAAATAACCCTTCGTTGGTTACAGCTTTGTCCGATAAGAGGAGAAGAATAAAAAATCCCTCCATCACATGGTGAGGAGGGATTGGTATAAGAGTACGATTTTATGGATTATTTAATCCATTCAAATCCTGTATAAGGTACTAATGCTTTAGGAATTCGAATACCTTCTTCGGTCTGATGGTTTTCTAGTATACCTGCAATGACACGTGGTAAAGCCAATGAACTTCCATTTAAGGTGTGTACTAGTTTATTTTTACCATCGGTATCTCTAAATCGGATTTTTAATCGGTTAGATTGATACGTTTCAAAGTTAGAGCAAGAAGAGATTTCTAGCCATTTTTCTTGCGCAGTAGAATATACTTCGAAGTCGTAGGTTAGGGCAGAGGTAAATCCTAAATCGCCTCCACACAGTCGTAAAATACGGAATGGTAACTCTAGTTCACGTAATATATCTTTTACGTGCTCTATCATGCCATCTAATGCGGCGTAGGAGTTATCTGGATGCTCCAGACGTACTAACTCTACTTTATCGAATTGGTGTAATCTATTTAATCCACGTACGTGTGCTCCATAACTTCCAGCTTCACGACGGAAACAAGGAGTAAAAGAAGTACGTGCCTGTGGTAATTGATTGTGCTCTAGTAATTCATCACGGAAAATGTTGGTTACAGGTACTTCCGATGTAGGAATTAAATATAGATTATCTCCTGTTACATGATACATTTGTCCTTCTTTGTCTGGTAATTGACCAGTACCATATGCCGAAGCTTCATTTACCATAAGGGGCACCTGAACTTCTTCATAATCTGCGGCGGTATTTTTATCTAAGAAATAAGCTACTAATGCACGTTGTAGTCTAGCTCCTTTTCCTTTAAAAACAGGGAATCCTGCACCAGTAATTTTTGCACCTAATTCAAAATCGATTAAGTCATATTTCTTAGCTAGCTCCCAATGTGGTAAAGCCCCCTCGTGCAAAGTAGGAATCTCTCCTTCTTTATAAACCTCTTCATTGTCGTCTTCACTTGCTCCTGCAGGAACCGATTCATGTGGTACATTTGGAATTTCATACAGTAGTTGAGAAAGTCTGTTTACAGCATTATCTAGTTTTTCTTGAAGTGTTTTAGACTCTTCACGTAGTGCTGTAGCCTCTAGTTTCATGGCCTCTGCCTTCTCTGCTTGACCGCTTTTGTACAAATTACCAATCTCTTTGGAGTACGTATTGGATTTTGCCAACACCTCGTCTAACGTGGCTTGGGTTTTTCTACGGGTTTCATCCACCTGTATAATTTCGTCTATTTGTTGCTCAGCTTGCAAACCTCGCTTTGCTAAGGCTGCAACATAGGCTTCCTTATTCTCTCGAATTTTTTGTACTTGTAGCATGCGTAATTTGTATTGTTTTTAAAAATCAAAGTTAGCCAAAATACTAGTGTTAAGCACTTCCTAAAGTAAATTTTAGTTAGATTGGTTTATTTATAACTTTCTGGCGATGGTAAAATCCATGTGTTATGGCCCCAATAGTTCCATTTGGCTTCAGTCATATCTTGTTCTGGGTCAATAAATGGATTAAACCTTCCTCCATTAATGCTGACTTTAGAGTCAACATAGATTGCTTGATTCGGTTCCAATTCTTTCTTTAAACGCTGGGTGTACTGCCAGATTAAATCTGCGTTTGCCACCATAACTCTCGTTTGTTTTGGCGTTAAGTCTTTTGTATAGTCGTAGGTAATACGTTCTCCGGTATCCTTATCTTCTAAATAGATTTTTAATGCACCCCTTCTGGAACGAAGCATCATTCGCCAACTTAGTTTATGACCTTCATCCGTCCATAATACATCGTCTTCTATAAACCAATGTCGAACGGGTAATCCGATTTGTATTATCAAATATATACTACATACCGTTAAAATGGTTTTGTAGTTAGTGGGAATTTCAACATCATTTTTTTTGTAAATTTCCTGATTCTTAATCCTAAAAACTCGATGTAATGTTTCTGGTGGGAAAAAGAATACATTAAAAGCTAATGCCATGTATGGGAATACTCCAATCTGTAATACGATGGAGTTGAATAAATGAAAGAATACCGAAATAGCAAATGCTATTTTTCTAGTACGTTTCCATAGTAATGCGGGAACAATAAGTAAATCAAAAAATATTCCTGTCCAAGCTATAGCATAAGCATGGAATTTTGGTTCGAAAATCCAGCCGTATAGCGAGTTGTATCTTAACCTGCTTAATAAATTGTTTGCTACGGTTAAATCCAGCCAATCGGGATAAAATTTGGCTATAGAAGCGTAAGTATAAACGATAGTGATTTGTGCAATAAACAAGATGTAAACCCATCGAGAGATGTGATTGCTACGGAGTTTAGGATTTTGTTTAGCATCTAGAGAAAAACGCTGATGTGCGGGCACAAAAACCATAATCCAACACAATAATAGCATTAGATAATAATGGTTGTTATATGATGTTTTTTGCATAAAATAAACGCCAGCCCAAAGTATGGCATAGCTTATCATAGCAAACCTATATTTATATCCTAACATAATGGCACATCCTAAAATGCCTAATACTAGGAAATACACATACATTCCATATCCTGGTAAAGGCTGTAGGAATGGAAAAGGAATAAAAGAAAAGGTGAATTCTGGGGTTATAAATACATCTCGAACCCAACCAGTAAGTATAGCACCAAATCCTTCCAACATTAATAATAATCCAAAAAGGATTCTAAAAATAGAAACCCCCGTGTTATCTACTTGTTGAAAGGCTATTCTTTTCATGTTTTACTTAAGTAGTTTCTAGCAAACGCTTCATCGTTGGTTATAGCTTGCTGTAATTCTTCTACAGATTCGAATTTTTCTTCATCACGGATATAGGTCAAAAATGCTATTTCTAAAGTTTTGCCATACAAGTCCCCTTTAAAGTCTAGTACATGAGTTTCCACGGTTTTTTTCTCTCCGCCCACCGTTGGATTAGTGCCAATACTTGTGATTCCGTAATAGTTTTTACCGTCGATTTCAGTTTGCACTACATATACTCCATTTTGCGGAATTAGCTTGTAGGTTTCATCGACATGAATATTGGCTGTAGGAAAGTTTATAGTGCGGCCTATTTTTTTTCCTTTTTCTATAGTTCCAGTAATGAAATATGCATAGCCTAGATAATCATTGGCTGTTTTTATATCTCCGTTTGTTAATGCATGACGTACCTTTGTAGAGCTTACTGCTACTTTGTCTAATTCTTGAGCGCTGATTTCTTCTACCTCAAAGCCATACAATTCTCCAAAGGACTTTAGGTCATCTATGTTTGCGGTTCTATTGCGTCCAAATCTATGATCGTATCCTATAATAATCTTTTTAGCGTTGAGTTGATTTACTAAAATGTTACGAACATATTCTTCTGCTGTTAAGCGAGAGAATTCTTTAGTAAAAGGCTGAATTACCAAACTTCCTAGTCCTTCTTTCTCTAGTAATTTTTTCTTTTCATCTATGGTATTAATCAGTCTTAAGTCCGTAGCACTTTGCACAACTTGTCTTGGGTGTGGGAAAAAAGTAAGCAATACCGATTCAAGGTTGTTGCTTTCGGCGCTGTTAATAAGACGTTTTAAAATAGCTTTATGACCGATATGCACTCCATCGAATGTTCCTATAGTTACCACACTTGGTTTCCTGTCGTAATCCTTTGCGTTTGTGTAAACTTTCATACTACAAGATTATTTTCCGTTAAAGCTATTCATTGTTTTGTTAGCACCTGCAAGACCGAAGGAAATAATTGCTTTGGAAGCGGTTTCTAAACGCTCTATAAGCATAGATTCTTCTTCTGCGGACCATTTTCCTAAAACGAAATCCACTTGTTTCCCACGGCTATAACCATTTCCAATTCCAAATCGGAATCGAGGATATTTATTAGTGTTAAGCTTGTCTTGAATGTCTTTTAATCCGTTATGTCCTCCATCGCTTCCTTTGGTTTTGATTCTAATTGTACCAAAATCCAAGTTTAAGTCGTCGGTAACTATTAATATATTTTCTAATGGAATTTTTTCTTTTTCCATCCAGTATTTTACTGCTTTACCGCTAAGGTTCATATAGGTGTTGGGCTTAAGTAGAAAAAAGGTTCGTCCTTTTTGTCTAAAAGAAGTTAGGTCGCCTAAGCGTTCTGTTTCCCATGTAGCCTCTTGTTCCTTAGCTAAATATTCTAATATGTTGAATCCAATGTTATGTCGGGTATTCTCGTATTCTGCTCCAATGTTTCCTAGTCCGACAATCAAAAATTTTCTCATAGTTGTAGTTTCCGAAATGGCGTAATATTTTGGTTTACGCTATCGGTAGGTAAAAATAAAAAAACATCCGCAAAAAGCGGATGTTTTCTATAGTAATTAGGTAAGTAAGTCTTATTCGTCTCCTTCTTCAGAAGCGTCTTCGCTTTCTCCTTCTTCACCTTCCTCATCTTCGTCGTCATCGTCTGCAACAGCAAGACGAGAAGTTCTAACTTGACAAATAGGTGCATCGTTTTCAGCAACAATTTCGAAATCTTTTTGCTCGATTACGCTAATGTCTAATACATCACCAATCTTCATATTGCTAATATCAATTTCGAAGAAGTCTGGCATGTTATCTGGAAGTGCTTTAACAGTTAAGCTTCTGTTCATAATTAGAAGCGTACCTCCTGCACGAACACCTCTTGGAGTTCCAAGAGTACGTACTGGAATATCCAGAGTAATTTCTTTGTCGTCAAAGATTTGGTAGAAATCCATATGTAGGATTCTATCAGTTACTGGGTGGAATTGGATGTCTTGCAAAATAGCGCGGATAGACTCTCCACTATCTAGCTTAATTACAACCGTATATACGTCTGGCGTGTACACTAGTTTTGTGAAATCTTTTTCCTTTGCCGCAAAGTGTATGTTATCACTGCCTCCGTATATAACACATGGCACTTTATCAGCATTACGTAAGGCTTTGGTAGATACCTTCCCTACGCTTTCTCTTTTAGTTCCGTTGATTGTAAGGGCTTTCATTTTAAATAAAATTTTAATTCAGGGTGCAAATATCTTATTTTTATTTGGGATAGGGAAATATAATCAAGAGTTTTTTAAGGTAGAGAGAATTGTGGATATCCGTTGAGTATTAGATAGTTATTTGGTAAATAGTATAATATTGTTTATTTCAATTTTGCGAGATGAGATTGGTGGCAAAATAGAGTATCATAGTTCTAACTTGTATCAAATTATATTCCATAGATATGAACTAATTAAAAAATGCCTTACTCTTCGACAGTAAGGCATTAATATTATTTTGTTCTAAGATTTTGATTTACATCAAAAACTTAGAACTAATAGATTGATTTCTCTGTACACTTTGCATTACATCTGCAAATAGATTAGCACAAGTTAGTACTTTTATTTTATCGCTTTGTTTACGAAGAGGGATAGAGTCTGTAACAATTAGCTCCTGCAATTGGCTGTTTTCTATACGTTCATAGGCATTTCCAGAAAGGATGGCATGTGTACAAATTGCACGTACACTTTTTGCTCCACGTTCCATCATTATATTTGCAGCTGCAGTAAGTGTTCCTGCAGTGTCCACCATATCGTCTACAAGAATAACATCTTGTCCTTCTACATTTCCAATTAATTCCATGTGTGAAATCACATTGGCTTTCTCGCGTTGCTTATAGCAGATTACTACATCGCTTTCTAAAAATCTAGAGTAAGCATAAGCACGTTTCGATCCTCCCATGTCTGGAGAAGCGATGGTGAGATTTTTTAAGCCTAATTTTTGAATATAAGGTAGGAAAATAGTAGATGCATATAAATGATCTACTGGCTTTTCAAAGAATCCTTGAATTTGATCGGCATGTAGGTCCATAGTAACAATACGCGTAGCTCCTGCAGTTTCGAGCATTTTTGCAACTAGTTTTGCTGCAATAGGTACACGAGGTTTGTCTTTTCTGTCTTGTCTTGCCCAACCAAAGTAAGGAAGTACGGCTGTAATATGTCTTGCTGATGCTCTTTTTGCAGCGTCTAGCATAAGTAGCATCTCCATTAAATGATCGCTACCAGGATGTGTAGAGCCAATGATAAATACACGACGTCCGCGTACCGATTCTTCAAAAGAAGGTTGGAATTCTCCATCGCTATAGGTGGAGGTTATAACATTACCAAGAGGTACGCCAAAGGATTCGGCTATTTTCTTAGCTAAGTATTCACTTTGTTTACAAGCAAAAATTTTAGGTTCTAGTTGTTGTGTTGTAGGCATGGTTTATGTTTAAGATTTTTACCGCTGTAAAGTTAAAATTTCTGTGTACAGTTTCCTAATGATTTTATAAAGATGTCTATGAATTTTTCACAAAAGTGTTATCAACGATAGAAAGGTAGCTATGCTATTTCAATAATCGTAAGCACCGATGGCTAGCGGCTAAGTTTTATCTACCATTTAATGTTTTTGTATACAAAAAGTGTGGAGAAAAGTTTTTAAACAGTATGCGACTTTCTATTTGGAGCTTTTGGCGTTATAAAATTGTTTTTTATAGTCTATTTCACGGTAAAATATCGCTAGAAGAACTAAATTTATCGCTAGACGTCTTATTGAAGGGTGATATTTGGATATAAGCTTTAAGAGTACGTATATTGCATGAAAATTGAGAGTTTTAGAGTGATGAGCGAAGGCTTGTCAATTAAAATAGAGAGATAGTTTAAAATGGAAAATAACAAAAGTGTCGCTAAAGGTATAATTGAGGAACGACACGTTAAAGATGATTTTTATTTATTATGCAGTGAGAATAAATCAGAAAACACTTGGGAATTAAAGCGAGATGTGAGTATGGATTATCTGCAGTTCCACTTTTGTGTAGAAGGTTCTATGCAATTACTTTTTAATGGAGGTAGTTATAAAATGCCATTAGAAGAAGAGCGTTCGCTTATTTTGTATAATCCACAGATAAAATTACCTATTAATATTCTTTTAGAGCCTAACTCGGCTATGGTATCTTTATTGATTCCTATTGAAAAACTTCATGCTTTTTTCTCAAGAGAAGCACATTTTATCGCTTTTTTAAATGAAGATAATCGCGATAAAAAATATTACAAAGAACATCCTATATCGCCAAGTGTAATAACGGTGATAAAACAAATTTTAAAACGTAATCCACATCCTGTTGTAGCTCCATTGTATTTTAGGGCCAAAGCTCTAGAATTGTTGAGTCTATATTTTAATATGCCTCAGGATATAGATCTAGAACAATGTCCATTCCTTGTAGATGAGAAGAATGTTGCCAAAATACGAATGGCGAAAGAAATTATCATCGAACGAATGACTAATCCGCCAACGCTTCAAGAGTTAGCAGATGAGATTCAACTGCCACTAAATCGACTAAAAGAAGGTTTTAAGCAAGTGTATGGCGATACCGTTTTTGGATTCTTATTTGAGTATAAAATGGAACGTGCCAGACAATTATTGTCAGGAGGATCGTTGAATGTAAATGAAGTAGGATTAGAATTAGGATACAGCGCAGCAAGTCATTTTATCGCAGCATTCAAGCGTAAATATGGTACTACACCAAAAAAATATGTAATGGGACTTACCAGTGCATAAATATGTAGTAAAGTTTTACCATTCAAAAATACAAAAGCAAAAATCTATAGAATATTATGAAAGGAATACTTCTCGTTAACCTTGGCTCACCAGATAGTACAAAGCCAGAAGATGTAAAGAAATATTTAGATGAATTCTTGATGGATCCATTGGTAATTGATATTCCTAAAGTAATTAGAACGGCAGTAGTACGTGGAATTATATTAAATACACGTCCCAAAAAATCGGCAGAAGCATACAAGAAGATTTGGTGGGAGGAAGGATCTCCTTTAATTGTCTTGTCTGAAAAATTTCGTGATAAAATCCAAGAAAAAATATCAGCTCCAGTAGAGTTGGCGATGCGTTATGGAAGCATGTCAATTGAAAAAGGGATGCAAAACCTGGCGGATCAAGGAGTAGATGATATTTTGGTTGTTCCTTTATATCCTCAGTTTGCTATGTCTACTGTGGAAACTATAAGTGTAAAGGTAGAGGAAATAAGAGAAAAACGATTTCCAGACATGAAAATCAGTACTATGGCTGTATTCTATAACGAACCAGGATATATTCGA
>JAJYTI010000245.1 GCA_021793135.1 Bacteroidota bacterium | reverse complement strand
TCGTTTCCTTGTACTTTATGTACTACTACATAATTGTCTTTCAGATATTTCTTAGCAAAATCCATGATGTCTTGTTTGCTAATATTTGTAATGTTATCACTAAAAGCTAGCGTGTTTGCCCAGTCGGTTTCTGAAGTGAAGTGATCCATTAGTACATCGGCAGAGCTGGTATAGCTATCAAAAGTATTGATGTTACTTTTCTTAATGTTGTTACTGATAGAAGTTATAATGTCTTCAGAGAAGTTTCCTTCTTTGATGTTTTCAATTTCTTTCAATAATAATTCTGTAACATCATCTAAACTTTGTCCTTCACTTGGCATTCCAGAAACTAGTAACATTCCATAATCTTTAAGTACATATGGAAATGCAGAAGCACCAAGTAATTTTTGTCTTTTAACTAAGTTTAAATCGATAAGACCTGCCGAACCATTTGCAAGAATACTGCTCATAAGTTCTAACATTTGTGCGTCTCTAGAAGAAGAGCCTGGGAATCTATACCCAATCATTACTCTTTCAGATTCTGGTCCCATCACTTTACGAACAATAGGAGAGGTGATAGGCTTTTCTGGCTCGAATGTATAAGGTTTTACATCCTTTTTTTCCATGTATGAAAAAGCTCTGTCTACCTTTTCTATCATCGTATCGATATTGAAATCTCCTACCATGATAATTCCCATATTATTAGGAACATAATAAGTTTCGAAGTATTTTCTAATTTCTACTAAAGAAGGATTCTTTAAGTGTTCTATAGTACCTATAGTAGTTTGTAATCCGTAATTGTGGTTTTTGAATAATTCTTTGAACATTGTTTCAAAAACTTTACGGCCGTCATTGTCTAATGTACGGTTTTTCTCTTCGTAAACTGCTTCTAATTCTGTGTGGAAAATACGGAATACAGGATTTCTAAAGCGTTCTGCTTGTACTGCTAGATATTTATCTACTGCACTTGCAGGAATATTTTCGGTGTAAACGGTTTCTTCAAAAGAGGTAAAAGCGTTTGTACCACGCGCACCCATTGCCGACATAAGTTTGTCATATTCATTGGCAATAGCATATTTTGCAGCTTCATTAGAAACCTGGTCAATTTCTCTATAGATTTCTTTACGTTTTTCCTCATCTGTGGTGTGATTATACTCTTCGTAAAGTGCCTCTATCTTATCCAATAGTGGTTTTTCTTTTTCGTAATCTAATGTTCCGAATTTATCGGTTCCTTTAAAGAGCATGTGCTCTAAATAGTGTGCGAGACCAGTGTGTGTAGCAGGATCGGTTTTTGCCCCTGCTTTTACGGCAACATAAGTTTGGATGTTGGGTTCTTTGTGATTTTCTGCCAGAATAACGGTAAGTCCATTGTCCAGTGTGTAGTAACGTGCTCCGGTAGGGTCATTTTCAACATATTGATAAGTGTATCCATTTTGTTCCCCAGTTTTCCACATATACTTATTTTGTGCTATTGCAGCAAGATTAAGTACTATGCTCAAACAGATTGCAAGCGTTAGTCTAGAAAGTAATTTCATGCTAAGTACATTAAGTTAGTAATTTAGCTTTTAAAAATACTAATTTTTAAGAAGTTTAAACATTTAGATCGACAGATTGTTTATACTTTACCCTTATTTGTTGTAATAAAAGCAAATAGTCCTCTTTATACATTTTAGAATGTGATTTTAGAGCTTGTTTTATGGAAGCTTTTACTCTATAATGCGGTAAAATAATTGAGATGTTTAATCTATTCTATAGAGAATAAAGCATCAAAAAAAGAGGTCTTTTTTACCGATAATGGATCTAAAAAATCATTTTCATCTACTTCTACAAAACCAAGATATCGGAAATAGCGCTCAAAAGTACGTACCGTATAGCATTTGTATGGATTTAAATCGTCCGTAATAAGATGCGGAAAGGCCATAAAATAACGATCGGCATAGAATTGCGCATCCCTTTTTTCACCTCCGTATTTTTTTAAGAGATACATGCTATATGCTGGGTTAATCTTCCCGATATTTTCGGATTTAAATCCGTCAAAATAACCCCAATTAAATTTATGAAAAAGAACAGACAGTATTTCTTTTAAGACAGCATTACTATCATCGGCAAGCTCCTTACCTTTTTTAGTTAAACTTAATGTGTTTTTTCTTTTTTTGGCTAGACTACTAAGCTGTAACAGAATTCGAGTAATACTTACACTAGGTGCGTTACTTTCTTTGTACAACTTATATCCAAGTTCTATCAATTCACTTTTCAGCAAACCTAGTCCATAGATTTCTTTCACTAGATCTGTAGTTATGGCTCCTGTTGAGGTTAGTTTTATGGTTTCTTCCTCTTGCATTTTGTTTATTAGATAACGTACCTGCATTAAGAGAGGACATTCCTTTAGCTGATTTTCAGACAAACGATGAATCTTTATAGGGTCTTCTATATTAGGAAAGTCATAGTGCAAGGTTTGCATTTGGACAGGGGTAAGTCCTTCAAAATCAACAATAGTTCCATCATTATGCGCTTCTATTCGTTTTTCGATTTCTTTACGAAGCTCATTTTCCTCTTCGAAGTTTTCTAGATCATTAATATGAATCATAAGTCGAGATTAAAAAAGTTAGTTGTTCTATGTATATGTTATTAAAATTACCTAATTAAAATGGAGGCATACAAATTCTTCTAATAGAATATATTTTTAATTATAAAATTAAACGGATTTATTTATTGATAATATTATTAACTAAGTTTTAATAAAGAGATATTTATGTTATTAAGTATTAACTGTTTTTACATTTTATTTCTGATTTATGTCATGAAATCCCACCTAGTAGTTTTGTATCTTGTATAATGATGAGAATTGAGATTACATGAATGAAATAATAAAACTTAAAAATATAAATCATGAAAAATAAAACGGTTGTTATTACGGGAGCGGCTTCTGGATTAGGGAAAGCTATAGCAATGAAATTTGCAAAAAATGGTGCAAACGTTGTGGTTTCGGATATTAATGAAGAAGCAGGACACAAAGTTGTAAAAGAAATTGAAGCT
>JAJYTI010000244.1 GCA_021793135.1 Bacteroidota bacterium | reverse complement strand
ATAGTTTCTATATATGCTATTCCTACAGCAGTTCCTGTTCCAAATGCTTCTTTTAAATCTCCATCTTTTGATGCTTGACGAATTTCTTCTAAAGTGATTTTTCGCTCTTCTACTTCATATCCTGCATGACGTAGATAATCGATTACACTCATACGCGTAATACCACTTAAAATAGATCCACTTAATGGTGGTGTAACAAATTTATCTCCGATATGGAAGAAAATATTCATCGTCCCTACCTCCTCTATGTATTTATGCTCCTTGGCGTCTAACCATAAAACTTGGTCATAGCCTTTTTTCTTTGCCAATTCCGTTGGTAATACTGCAGCTGCATAATTACCAGCGGCTTTTGCCGATCCTGTTCCGCCTTGTGCAGCACGGATAAATTCTTTTTCTGCCCAAAGCTTTACTCTTCCACTGTATAAAGGATTAGCAGGAGAGGCCATAATAATAAAGTTGTAGCTAGTTGCTGCACGCATTCCTATAAAAGCTTCGGTTGCATACATAAACGGACGAAGGTATAGTGCGCTTCCTTCCTGTGGAGGAATCCATGCTTGATCTAAAGCAACTAATTTCTTTAAACCTTCTACAAAAAGTTCTACTGGGAATTCTGGCATTCCTAATCTACGTGCACTATAATTCAAACGCTTTGCATTTTCTTCTGGACGGAACAATAATGGTTCTCCTTTTTCATTTTTTGTAGCTTTTAAACCTTCAAATAAGGCTTGCCCGTAATGCAATGCCATTGCTGCTGGATGAGTAGGAATAGGCTTTAATGGCTCAATTTTAGGTGTACCCCATTCGCCATCAGAATAAGTACAAATAAACATATGATCGGTAAACGTACGTCCTAAAGGCACGTTATTAAAATCTATTTCACTTACTTTAGAATTCTCTATTTTTTGTATCTCTATATTTTTCATCTTTATTAGTGGTCTATTTTCATTTCTTATTAAAACTCCTCTTTATTTCGAGGGGCTTCCATATAATCTGCTACACGACGTAGGAAAGATCCTGCCAAGTATCCATCTACAACGCGATGGTCAAAAGACAAGGATAAATACATCATGCTTCTTATCTCAATCTTATCTCCTTCTGGACCTTCGATTACTTCGGCCTTTTTCTTTATAACTCCTGTGGCTAGAATGGCAACTTCAGGTTGGTTGATTATTGGTGTTCCCATCAAACTTCCAAAAGTTCCGACATTACTAATAGTAAATGTGCTTCCTTTGATTTCATCTCCGGTAAGATTATTATTTCTAGCCTTCTCTGCAAGCGCATTTGTGTCTGTTGCTAGCTCCAATAGATTCTTTTTATCGGCATTACGCACTACTGGAACAATTAAATTGCCAGTAGGAAGTGCGGTTGCCATACCAATATTTACTTCGTCTTTAACAATAATATTTTTTCCATCTAAAGAAGAATTAATATTTGGGAATTCTTTAATTGCCTTGGCAACTGCTTCGACAAACAACGGTGTAAAAGTAAGCCTTTGTCCATATTTTTCTTGGAATGGTCCTTTTACTGCATTTCGCCAGTTTACCATTTCGGTAAGGTCTGCCTCAACATATGCTGTAACATGCGGTGAAGTATGTTTACTATACACCATATGATCGGCAATCATTTGGCGCATACGATCCATCTCTATAATGGTACCAGTACCTTTATCGAATTTCAAATCTGGCACTTGAAAACCAGAAGAGACAGGTGTAGCAACAGGTTGTGCAAACTGTGCAGGTCGTCCAGCTTCAATATACGCAAAAACATCGCTTTTACGTAACCTTCCATTAGATCCCGTAGCAGGAATACGTGCTAACTCTTCGAAACTAATATGATGTCTTCTTGCAATTTGCTCAATTAATGGACTGATATATATATTGCTTCTAGTCGTATAAGTTGTACCTACATCTACTGCCGGAACACTAGTTTTAGGCGCAACAGATTTCTTAGTATATTTTTTAGTAGAGGTATTGTCTTCTTGTTTTTTCTCTGTAGCAACCGAAGTTTTGGAAGACTTTTCAAAATGCACTATGGCTATCGCTTGCTCTACAGGCACAACCGCTTGCTCTGCTTCTAATTGTTTAATTAGCTTTCCAGGAGCAGGTGCTACAACCTCATTATCGACCTTATCGGTAGCTACTTCCAAAAGCACATCGCCTTCCTCAAAGTGTTCATTTTCTGCAACATGCCACTGGATAATCGTAGCTTCGGTAATACTTTGCCCCATTTTAGGCAAAAGAAATTCGGATTCCACCCCTATCTGTGGTGATGAAGAAGTTGATTTTTTCAATGTATTAAAAAGTATTTTATTTTCGAAATAATTCCAATATCTATTACGTATAGATATAGCTCAGCCAATATACTAAATTTTAAAGAAAATTAACGATTTTAATTCAGTTTTTATGTGCTTGTATAGAGGATTATTCGCCTTTAAATCCAATAAGACATGAATATATCCGAATTAAATAAGCAAAGCTGAAGAATTCTAAAATGAAAAGAAAAATAGGTATAAATAAAAAAGAGCTGTTGTTTTTAGAACAACAGCTCTTCTAGTCTGTGCGGGCGGGGAGAGTCGAACTCCCACACCTCTCGGCATTAGATCCTAAGTCTAACGTGTCTACCAATTCCACCACGCCCGCTTCAATATGTTTGCTTTGAATTTACATTAGGAATAATCCTTTTATTACTTCATTGCGGAGGCAAATATACACCAAGATTCTTTTCCTGCAAAGAAATAAATAAAAAAATGCAATATTTTTCTCTTCATTTTATTAATGCCTTCAATATAAAAGCATAACTAAATATAAATCAAATCATTATACCAGCTATTTAAAACACTATATCATAAATATTCTTTGATAAATAATATTAACCGGTATCTTATCTATAACTTTTTTTAAATGATTCTTTATTTAAAAAGAATAAGCAATATGCTTTATAATATCTTCTACTTTTATAATCTCTATTATATATTTCGACAAGGCACTGCTTTTTTGTATATTCGTGGGAATAAAAAT
>JAJYTI010000243.1 GCA_021793135.1 Bacteroidota bacterium | reverse complement strand
TTTTCTGTGGGCTTACAACTTAAATTTAAAGGTTGGAAAAAACAAATTTATCAGATTTCGACGGTTACTATTTATAAACTTATCCTTGCTCCTGCTCTAGTATTAGCAGTTGCATTACTACTAGGTATTCGAGGACAAATTGCACAGATAAGCGTGTTTGAAGCGGCTATGCCAACCTTAATTACAGGAAGCCTTATTGCTGAACAATACCGATTAAATGACAAACTTTACAACTTGATTATTGGTGTGACAATTATTGCAGGTCTATTTACTACTTATGCATGGAAATATGTTATAGACTTATTAATTATTTAACCTCCAATAAAATATAATTCTAGAAAGAAGTTTATTAGTTATATATAAAACCAATATGTCTTCATGCGATGAGGGCATTTCACTCAATGGTATAATCTCTTGACGAAACTTCTGATAGTCGAAAATATCCAAAAACAAAATTTTCTTCGTTTGTCGTATTTACAATATTCCCACGAACCGCACTCGGAACGGTAGCAAAAGGATTTCCGCTATTTCCTGAAGCATCTAGAATTTTATTAAAATACTCGTAATACCTTCTGGAAATTCCATAAAGTTTAAAGTGCAATACATCACCAGGCTCTATATCTTCATCCATAAAAGTAGTAGACATTAAGTTTCCTTGACTAAACTTATTATTTGACGTATGATATTTAGGATACTGATATATTGGAGAAGTAATACTATGTAAATAATAATTATCTGTATCAGGATTGTCTTGGTAATAATAGGTTACTTCTATATCCTCGCCAGTAAATCCACCATCGTCAATCTGCTCAATTTCTTCTTCTATATTTGGTGCCGAAACCAATGTTTCGTTAGCAATATACACCTCATCATTTAATTCAATTCTTAAATGATACTCCTCTCCTATCTCGGGTTCAAAATCATGGCAAATATACTCTCCTAATTCCTCCATTTCTACAAATTGAAACACTTTTCCCGAAGTATTTGTAACAGAAATAATCGCATTGGAAACCGACGGAAATTCTTCGCTATAATAGTCGGTAGTTGTCGATAATATAATTTTCTGTTCTTTTCCCGATTCACCTTTTATCCAATCTATCGACGCATCAACGACTAATCTTGGTTCCGCCGAATCTAGATCTAACTCAATTACATCTTCACAACCAAATGTAAAAAGCAATCCAATTATTATTAAAATTTTATATAATGACTCCTTCTTCATTTTTTTAAAACTTAAAATTATAGGTTACACTTGGGATTATTCCAAAGATGGATATCCGTTTTACTTCACTCAAACCCGAATCATCGTTCTGATTAAAAGTATATGAGGCTGCATTTTTACGGTTGTAAGCATTATATACACTAAATACCCATTCACTTTGCCAGTTCTTATGTTTTGGTTTGGGTGTATAGGTAGCAGATAAATCTAAATGATGGAAAGCCGACAAAGAATTTTTATTCCTTGCACCATAATCAACAATAGTAATACCTTGATATTGATATTTTCCTATTGGAAAAGTAGCTGCTTTACCAGATTGGAAAGTAAAGATTCCTCCAAAACTCCATTTATCATTCAATGCATATGATGTAGTAATCGATAAATTATGTAACTTATCGTAGTTGGCTCGATACCAATTTCCATTATTAATTCCTGGTTCTAATGCATTTCTACCTGGAGTTCGTTGCTCTGCTCTAGAAAGTGTATAGGAGAGCCACCCCGTTAGTTTTCCAGTATTTTTTCTAGTCAATACTTCTAAACCATAAGCCCGTGCCTCACCATTTAAAAGCACTCTCTCTATTGCCTCGTGCGCTATGAGTTCTGCTCCATCAATGTAATCTGCTTTATTCGTTATTTTTTTATAAAAGCTTTCTATTTCTAAAGAATAGTTATCGTCTTTAAAGTTTCGAAAATATCCTATCGCTATTTGATCTGATAATTCTGGTTTTAGATAAGCATCGCTCGGTGCCCAAACATCCAATGGAGTTACAGAGGCTGTATTCGAAATCAGATGGATGTATTGGCTCATACGATTATAGCTCAGCTTTATAGATTGCTCTTCATTAATCGCATACGACATACCAAATCTTGGTTCAAAGTTATGGTAACTGATGAGCTTCTTATTCTTTTTATAATCGATACTTCCTATTGGAATTGCTTCTTCATATACTTGAAACTCTGGATTAAAAACTACAGGCTCATCATTTTCATAAATGCTTACTCCCTCCTGCCCTAATCTCTCAAAATAACTAAATCGAAGTCCGTAATTAATAGATATTTTATCGGATAACTCATGATTAGAATTAATATACAATGCACTTTCGGTAGCGTGTTTTTTAGTAAGCTGCATGGAGTTTATAAAAGATTTTTCTCCATAAGCACGAATAGTACCAGGATTGAACTGGTAATACATACTACTTACTCCATAATCTAATGTTATATTATCTTTTAAGAAGTGTTTTAAATCATACTTAAAATTATAATTAGCAATTTCTGATTCCCAATTTAATCCGATGAAATCCAACTTAAATCTATAGTTATATTTTGAATAAATCAATGATGTGTTGGATAATAGACTTTCAGAAAATCGATGATTCCATTGTGTGTTAAGCATGGTATTGTCATAGTTATTTACAATAAAATCTTTTATCTCTAGATTATCCAATCCATAATACCCAACAAACGATAATCGATTACGATCATTCCATCGATAATCGAATTTTGCATTTAAATCGTAAAAAGAAGCGGAGTTATTCTCTCCTGCCATTTTCATAAACAAATGTGCATACGAAGTTCTTCCAGCCACTACAAACGAAGCTTTATCATTTACTAAAGGACCCTCTAGCATCAATCGGCTAGAAATGAGCCCTATTCCTCCATTTCCTTTAATTTCATCTGTATTTCCATTCTTGTGACGTATATCTAACACGGAAGAAGTACGTCCTCCAAACATCGAAGGGATACCACCTTTTATCAACTTCATATCATCGACGACATCGGAGTTGAAAACAGAGAAAAACCCAAATAAATGCGCCGTA
>JAJYTI010000026.1 GCA_021793135.1 Bacteroidota bacterium | reverse complement strand
TTCGTATTGTGTCATAGCCCACTCTAATTCTGGATAGCTAGCACCAATTTGTTCTTCATCGGTTCTACTATCCCCAAATAATCCATCGGTAGGGGCAGCTATTCGAATACTTTCTATAATATTTAAATAATCGGCTATTTTATATACCTCAGTTTTTAAAAGGTCGGCAACTGGATTTATATCCACACCACCATCACCATATTTTGTATAGAAGCCAATGCCAAAATCTTCAATCTTATTTCCAGTGCCTACCACCAAATAACCATGATTCTGGGCTAAATAATACAATGTTACCATTCGCAATCTAGAACGTACATTTGCAAGGGAAAGATCAACAATGTTCTCACTTCCTTTTGGTGCATCGTTTACAAATTGATCAAAAGTAAGGCTTAAATCCATCGATTGATGGCTTACATTTGGAAAACGTTTTTGCAAATCGGCAATATGTTCTAAAGCTCGATTCGATTCGTTTTCACTCTGATGAATAGGTAAAGTAACACAAAGGGTAGGTAGACCAGTTTTTGCACATAAAGCAGAAACTACAGCAGAATCTACACCGCCACTTATTCCTATAATAAATCCTTTGGTAAATGATTTTTCTTGATAATCTTTTAGCCAGGAAATAATTCCTTCGGTAACTTTTTCTATTTCAATCTCTCGCATCTGCCTATAAATTATTTGGTATCTTTGAGCTCGTTAAATTACAAAATATACCGAAAATATGCAGCAGGTTTCTAAACCTATTTTATTTACTAAATATCTGATATTGACTCTGTGCATAGGCACATTGGTAAGTTGTACTTCTAAACTTGAAAAAGAGATTCAAGCCATTCCTATGGAATTTGAGTTTCATAGATTCGACAAAGATTTTGCAAATGCCACACCAGAAGATTTATCAAAAATAAAAGATGAATATCCTATTTTTTTCAATCCTAATGTGGAAGATGAATTTTGGATTAAAAAAATGACCGATACCTTACAAATAGAATTGGAAGAAGAGGTAATTAAAGCATTTCCTAATGACCAGGAGCTATATGAGCCTGTTAAAAGTGTATTTCAACACGTGAAATATTATTTTCCAAGATTTGAACCCCCTACGGTTTATAGTTCTACTACAGATGTAGCATACGAAACTAAGGTTATTTTAAGTGGGAAAGATCTTGTAATAGGTTTAGATACATATTTAGGCGAAGATCATTATTTCTATGAAGGGGTACAAAAGTATTTTGTTCAAAATATGATTAAAGAACGTATGCCTATAGATGTTGCTCTAGAACTAGCCACTCATACAGTAGCTCCTATACAAGATAGAACTTTCTTATCGCAAATTATTTATCATGGTAAATTGCTTTATATGACTAATCTATGGGTTCCGAAAGCCAAAGAATCTTTAATCATGGGCTTTACGAGTGATCAATGGGAATGGGCCGAAGAAAATGAAGAAGATGTTTGGAGATATTTCATTGAGAGAGAGTTGTTGTATAGTACAGATTCAAGTTTAAAACAACGTTTTATAGAAGATGGGCCGTTTTCTAAGTTTTATTTAGAGATTGATAATGAATCTCCTGCAAGAATTGGGGCTTATATGGGATGGCAAATTGTAACATCATATATGCGTCACAATAATGCGAGTTTGGATGAACTTGCTGTGTTGGATGCAGATTTAATATTTAAAAATTCAAAATACAAACCACGAAAAAAATAAGAGCATTATGGCGATTACAAAAAAATCGGAAATAAAAATAGAAGTAGGATTAGATGAGAACCAAATTCCAGAAAAATTACACTGGACAGCTCCAGATGGAGGTGTAAATAATGCAGAAGCTAAAGCTATGCTATTGTCCGTTTGGGATCATAAAGCCAAAGAGGCTTTACGTATTGATTTATGGACTAAAGATATGCCGCTTGACGATATGAAAATGTTTTTCTATCAAACTTTAAGCGCGATGTCAGAAACTTTAGAGCGTGCAACAGGAGAAGAAAAAATGAAAGCTACCATGCAAGATTTCTGTGCTTATTTTGCAGAGAAGATGGAAATTGAACTTCCTGGGGAAGAATATGATTTTTTAGCTGGATTAGAATAAAAAACAAATACAGGAGAAGCAAAAGCCCAATAGGTATTACACCTGTTGGGCTTTTTTGTGTTTTCTTATTTTAATATATAACGCAACATATGCTGCTAAACCACAAATAACGGTTATTAAAAGCATAGCATTTATAGAGGGAATGGTTTGCTTTACATTACCTGCTTCAACCATAAGAATACGGAAAGCTTTTAAGAAATGTGTAAGTGGAATACAATTAGAAATAGATTGCACCCAAATCGGCATTTGATCTAATGGCCAAGTAAAACCGCTAATCATAAAACTAGGAGTAGCAACAACCATTAGAACTTCTGTTGCTTTTAATTGGCTTGGTAATACAATACTTACTAGAATTCCAATCATGGTTACCGATACTACAAATAGTCCGGCAATTAAGGTTAGTGCCATGAAATTATTATGAATAGGTACGCGGAACCATTTAGCAAATCCTATATATAATAACCATATACCTATACTCATAATTAAATAGGGTAAGGTTTTTACTAGAATTAATTTTAAGGTATTAGAAGTCTTATCAATGAGTTCGCCAAAAGTCCCATTTTCATATTCTTGTGCGAAGGATAATGCTAGTCCTAATAAAAGTACTTGCTGGAATACGGTTGCCAAAAC
The DNA here is from genome assembly GCA_021793135.1 of Bacteroidota bacterium. Taxonomy (GTDB): domain Bacteria; phylum Bacteroidota; class Bacteroidia; order Flavobacteriales; family Flavobacteriaceae; genus JAJYTI01. The sequence goes on along the minus strand of JAJYTI010000026.1, from coordinate 14,080 downwards.
ACCTGGCCATAAAAAGTATAAATAGTTTGTACTTCGGTTATTCATTCTAATAAAACTCATTTTGAATGGCTCAAATTGAGTCATCGCTATACTCTCTGCTACGCCTTGCTTTTGCAAAGCTTCAATTTCCATTCCGGCACGTAACGTACCCAAGCTAAGTTGTAGTGCTGTAGAGGCTATATTAGCTGTTAGTAGATTGGAAGTGTTTATGTAGCTTGTGATTTCTGGATAACGTTTAAGCAAAATGTCCTTTTCAAAATTTTTAGGAATTACCACTACGCATGTTGCATTATGAGTAGATGCTAGTTCATGCATGCCATTTGTATCATAGAGAGTTTCGGCGACATATACCGAGTTGTTATCCTCTATCATAGTAATTGCTGTACGACTTAATTCCGAACGATCTTGATCTACTACAAGAATAGGAAGATTATCCACTACTCCTTTTTGGTATACCGAACCAATGAGCACTCCATAAAGAATAGGTGCACCAATAAAAAGTAAAACCAATACTTTATTGCTCCAAAACAGTTTGAATTCTCTACCTAATAAGGATAAAAATATTTTCATAGTCTGTTTATAATTCTAATAGAACTGTAGATTGTAAGAAAAGTGTTTTAGCATCTTCTTTATTTATAGGATCAATCTTAATTTCATAAAGTCCCTCTTGGAAATCAAAATCTGGATAAGCAGTACTAATAGCTGCATATGCACCTAATGGTTCAATATGACGTATAGTGCCTTCTAATACTTCGTTATTGTAACGTACCTTTATCTTTACTTTTTGCCCTTCCTCAAATTTATTGAGTTTAGATTCTGGTACTGTAAATCGAAAATAAGTGCTTGTAGCAACTTCGCCTTTAAACAATGTATATCCTGGAAGAGCAAGTTCACCTAAGTCTAATGTACTTGTAGTTATTTTTAAATCAGAAGGAGCAATAATATAGCGCTCGTTATATGCAGTCATCGCTTCTTGGTATGCACCTTCTGCTTGTTTTTGTTGACCATGAGCCATTTCTTGTTGTTCTTTTCTCACGCCAGTTTCAGCTTCTTTGAGCTCTGCTTCTACAGCATCATATTGTGCTTTTGCTCCTTGATATTTTGCATAGATTTCATCATAATCTTGGGGTGGAATAAGACTGTCTTTTACCATAATTTCCACTCGATCTAAACTTTTCTTTGCAAATAAATACTGTTCTTTAAGTGCGGCATGCTTAGCACGAAGTTGATTTAACTGTCCAGCAGTAGCGCCATGTAACGCCATATCATATTGAGAAGTTGCAGAATGCACCGCACCAAGGGCTTGTGCAACTTTGGCATCGGTTTCTGGAATGTCTAATATAGCTAAAGTATCTCCTTTCTTTACAAAATCACCTTCGCTAACTCTTATTTCTGCAAGTCGTCCAGGAATTTTACCAACTACACTAACATAATTGCGTTCTACTTTTCCTTGTAATACATTCTCATTTGGAGTAGAACAACTCACTATTGTAATCGCGATACCTAGTAATAAAAAGTAACTTTTCTTTATCATGGTGTAATTTCTATACTTTCCGAAAAAATCCCGGCGGTTATTAATAAATCAATACTTAGTTCTCTTTGCTTAGCTATCTCTTGAGTCAAACCAAGAGCAGCAGTAAAGTAATCATTTTCACTGCTTAATCGATCATTAATGCTTAATAAGCCTTGATTGTATTGCTTAATAGCACGATCTAAATTTTGAGTCGCAATATGCAAACGTTGCTGAGCTATAGCTACAATTTCGTTCTGAGTCTCCCAATCGCTTTTCTGTTTAGATAATAACAGATTGAGCTTCTCTTCGCTATCCTTTCGTTTATCGACCAATAAATCTCTATCCAACTTAGCTTCGTTAATTCGATGCTTTCTTTGCATTCCTTCAAAGATTTCCCATTTAAGCCCAACGCCAATAACCCAATTTGGCCAAATTTCCATTTTGTCAAGTTTTCCACTTACATCATTACCTGTTATTGGTAAAGACTTAAGTTTTACTTCACTGTCAAATAATTTTGCATATTGCAAACCTCCAAAGGCAGCTACTTGAGGTAAAATGCTATTTTTTTCACGTGATACATTAAGTTCTTGTGCTTCTATAAAGAGATCTAGTGCTTGTAATTCTTTTTTATTCTCTATACGTAGAGTCCTATTATTTAAAAGTTGAATTACCTCAAAGTGGTGAGAAATATTTTCAATTTGTTCTGATGTAAATCCTGTTAGGTATCGAAGTTGTTCTAGTAGTACATTTTTAGTTCCATCAGCTTCCTTGCTTTTAGCTTCAAGTTCGAGGCTTGCAAGAATTATTTTATCTCTATCAAAAGGAACTGCTAAGCCCGCTTCGATAGCTTTATTTACTCTTCTCTTTTCTGTTTCTAATCTTTTTTTAGACTCCATAAGAAGGGTATCTACTTGTTGTAGAACCTTAAGATTATCAAAGGCTATGAGTACTTCTTTATACACTGTCTCGTTTTCTGCATCTCGGAGTAAACTTTCTGCTTCAGCTTTTGTTTCTATTGCTTTGGTGGCTTTAGGTATTTGTAAACCACTAAAAAGTACTGATTTAGCCATTATACCAGCTCCGATTACATTGCCTTTAGCAGAAAGACTTTGCGTTCCATCAAATAATTGAATAGGAACTATAGGTAAGGGTACTGGAGCTAAATCTAAGACACCATCATTTCTAAAATGAGCAATGCCTCCAGTAGCAGATACTGTTGGGATGTATTTATGTTTTATTTTATCTGCTTCTAATCTGGTTTTTGCAATGGCATGTTCTTTTTCTTTAAGATCATAACTGCGCTCTTCAGAAGCAAAGAGAGCTTCTTGAACAGCAGGGCTTACTTTGATTTGTGCATAAGTTTTGACCTGAAAAACTAAGAGTAAAATACAGAATATGCGAAAGATTGTTTTCTCCATTAATCAGAATTTGATTTTAGTTTTTGACACTTCTTTTTCTATAGATTAATATAGTCGTTAATCTATAAAATCGAATTCTGCACAAAGATAGTTAATATGTATAGAGATGTTATCTCATTTAACGTATCATTGAGTTAAAATTGAGAAAAAACGATAATATTATGCAATGCATAATATTATTTTCATAAACTTTGGTTTATTTGTTCGATATATGCAAGAAGTTCTTCGCGGCCGTGATGCTGCGTGGAAGAAGTAATGAAGTATGGAGGTAATTCTTCCCAGTCTTGAGACAACACATCTAAATAATGTGCTACATTTTTATTTAAAGCATTCGGTTTTAATTTGTCAGCCTTAGTAAATACTAGAGCAAATGGGATAGCATTCATGCCGAGCCAATTAATAAAATCTAAGTCAATAGGTTGAGGTTCGTGTCTACAATCTACTAGTACAAATGCCATTATTAATTGCTTTCTTTGGCTAAAATAGTTTGTTATAAACTTTTGAAACGTCTTCTTTTGTTTTTTTGAGACCTTTGCATAGCCATATCCAGGCAAATCCACTAAAAACCAATTGTTGTTAATCTTAAAATGATTAATTAATTGGGTTTTTCCTGGTCTACCCGAAGTTTTAGCAAGGCTTTTGCGTTGTAATAAACTATTTATCAAGGAAGATTTTCCAACATTCGAACGTCCAATAAAAGCATACTCAGGTATGTTTTCTTGTGGGCATTTAGCGACATCGGAATTGCTTATAACAAACTCAGCTGATTTGATTTGCATAGTTTAAAATCCTCTTTTTTGTAACCATTCGTATAGGATTTTATTAAACTCATCTGGATGCTCCATCATTGCAGCATGTCCACATTTATCAATCCAAAATAATTCTGAATCAGGAAGTAATTCATTGAATTCTTCAGCAACATTCGGAGGGGTTACAATATCATTTCTACCCCAAATAATACAGGTTGGGGTGTCCATTTTAGGCAAGTCTTTTGCCATATTATGACGAATTGCACTCTTTGCAATTGCTAGTGTTCGTATAAGTTTATTACGATCGTTTACGGTTTCAAAAACCTCGTCTACAATTTCTTTAGTAGCAACTTTTGGGTCGTAAAAAACATCTTCGGCTTTTTGTTTAATATATTCATAGCTGCCACGTTTAGGATATGATTCTCCCATGGCGCTTTCATATAGCCCAGAACTACCTGTTATTACAAGAGCCTTTACCAATTCTGGATAAAGTCTCGTGGTAAGTAATCCAATATGGCCTCCTAAGGAATTACCAACTAATATCACTTCCTTTTCGTCAAACCCCATTTGCTTAATAAATTTAGCAACATATTTTGAGTAGGTTTTAACGTTGGTTTTTATAAGTGGAAGGGAGTAAATTGGTAATTGGGGCATAAGTATTCTATACCCTTTCTTAGGGAAAAATTCAAATACGCCATCGAAGTTACTTAGACCTCCCATAAGCCCATGCAATGGTATGATAGGCTTACCTTCTCCAATGTCGATATATTTGAATTCTCCGTTTTGCTTTAATTCGTGTGTCATATAATTAAATTGCTATAACGAAACAAAAGTACATAAATTTATTTCATCCATTCCAAAGTTAAGAAAGGTTTGTTGTAAATCTGTATAGAAAATGTCACTTTTTAAACTTAATTTAAGAGTATTTATGGAAGCCTTTTTAAGGCTGTTTTTTGCCTTTATTATACTCTTTTTTCCTTTTTCTTAAAAATTTTAACATACTAGAGTATCACATAGTTACCCTTCAAATCACATGTAAATATGCGTGTTTGTAGTGAATCTTTTTTTCTTTGTTATAAATGTGGAATAAAGTGGTAAAATGTGGTAAAAGTTATATATATTTGACTCTTAAATAGGCTAAAAGTGTAAAAATGATCCATTTAATCGGTACATATTCTTGTAAGGCAGACGCTAAAGGGCGTGTGAAACTACCGGTAGGGCTTAAGAATCAGCTCGATCCAGTGGCCGCGGAAGGCTTTGTGTTGAAGCGTTCTGTTTTTCAGCCTTGTTTAGAATTGTATCCTATGACAAAATGGAGAGAAATCATGGAGCGAATGGCAAAGTTAAATCGCTTTGTGCGTAAAAACAATGATTTTATTAGACGTTTTACGGCAGGGGTACGTGTGTTGGAAATGGATAGTGCAGGAAGATTATTAGTGCCGAAGGACTTAGCAGAGTTTGCAGGAATTACAAAAGAACTTGTGCTTTCATCTTCTATCGATATGATAGAGGTTTGGGATGAAGCTAAGTATGAGCAAGTGATAGATGCTTCTGCTGATGATTTTGCTGCTTTAGCCGAGGAAGTAATGGGAAATACAAAGGATTGGGACGATGAGTTATCATAAGCCAGTATTGTTAAAAGAAAGTGTAGATGCTCTAGATATAAAACCCAATGGTGTATATGTAGATGTGACATTCGGTGGTGGAGGGCATTCTAGAGAGATTCTTTCACGATTAGGATCAGAAGGAAGGTTAATTGCTTTTGATCAAGATGAAGATGCGTTGCAGAACAAAATAGAAGATGATCGATTTATTTTAATCAATCAGAACTTTCAATATCTAAGACGTTTTTTACGATTCCATAGATATGATAAGGTGGATGGTATACTTGCAGATTTAGGCGTGTCGTCTCATCAATTCGATGAGGCAGATAGAGGTTTCTCTACACGTTTTAATGCAAAGCTAGATATGCGAATGGATTCTTCTAAGAAGTTGTCTGCTTATGAAGTAGTGAATACTTATGAGGAAAAACATTTAGCATCGGTTTTAAAGCAATATGGTGAGTTGCGACAAGCGCCTGCAATGGCAAGAACTATTGTAAGTAAAAGAAAAGAGTCGCCAATAGAAACTACGGGTCAGTTGAAAGAAGTTTTGACTCGTTTTTTACCAAAACACAGAGAGAATAAAATATTAGCGCAAATATATCAAGCAATACGTATAGAGGTAAATAAAGAATTGGAAGTATTAAAAGCTTTCCTAATGCAAACTTCTCAAGTTTTGCGAGAAGGTGGTAGGTTAAGTGTAATATCGTACCATTCTTTAGAAGATAGATTGGTAAAGCGATATATGCGGGATGGATTATTCGAGGGGCAACCAGAGAAAGATATGTATGGTAGAGTGGAGGTTCCATTTAAAAGAGTTGGGAAGTTTATTATTCCTAGTGAAGAAGAGATCGAGGAGAATAGTAGAGCTAGGAGTGCGATATTGCGAATAGCGGAGAAATTATAAGCTTATAATTATGAAGAAGGGCTTTTTTGATATCATACGCGGACAGTTCTTAATGAACGATACAGCATCTAAGAGTTGGATGTTTATCGTTTATCTGTCTTTTTTAGCTTTGGTGATGATTGCTGTGTCGCATAGAACCGATGAAAAGGTACATAAGATTACACAAATGAGTACAGAGCTAAAAGAACTTAAAAGTAGATATGTTGATGTGCGTATGCAACGTATGCAGTTGCAATTAGAGAGTGAAATAATAAGCAAGATGGAAACTCGTGGTCTGGCTCCGTCCTATACACCACCAGTGAAAATTGTTATAGAAGAAGAATAATATATAGGTAAGGATGTCAAATGTAGACAAGAAAATACAAAGTAGAATGTCCCTCATCAGCGGTATGTTGTTACTCGTTGTGGTGGGGGTTGTTGTGCGTTTGGTAAACATCCAATTTATAAAAGGGGCCGAAATAAGAGAAATGGCAACCTATAAGACTACAGATATTTTTACTATCGAAGCAAATAGAGGGAATATTTATGATGATCATGGTAGTCTTTTAGCTACATCAGTACCTAAATATGATATCTATTTTGATCCAGTAGCAGTAAGCGATGCGGTTTTTGCCTCCGAGCTCGTGCCATTATCCAAAAAACTTAGTGAGAATTACGGTCGAACTGCTTCTTATTACGAAAATATGTTTCGTAAAGCTCGTGCCGATAATAAACGATATATAAGAGTGGTTAGAAATCTTGGCTATTCGGAATATATGCAATTGCGTACTTTCCCTATTTTTAAATATGGACGATACCGTGGGGGATTAATTATAGAAGAGTACAAAGAGCGTGAATATCCAATGAAAGGAATCGCGGAACGTAGTATAGGTCAGGAAAGAACAGATCAGAAAGGAGTATATGAAGTAGGTTTAGAAGGAGCTTTTGATAATGATTTACGTGGTAAAGAAGGAAAACGCCTTAAACAACGAATCTCTAAAAACCAATGGAAGCCGATTTATGATGAAAACGAAATAGAGCCTAGAGATGGATATGATCTGTATGCTACTATAGATATGAATATCCAAGATATTGCCCACCATGCTTTGCTTCACCAATTAGAACATTATCAAGCAGATCATGGAACGGTAATCGTAATGGAAGTAAAGACTGGTGCAATAAAAGCAGTGTCAAATTTAGGGAGGACCAGCGCAGGGAAATATTACGAGCGTTGGAATTATGCAATAAACGAAGCACATGAGCCTGGTTCTACTTTTAAGACTGTTGCAATGATGGCAGCACTTACCGATAAAAAGATAGATACAAGTAAAATAGTAGATACTAAACAAGGGAAAGAACGTTTTTATGGCCGGTATATCTATGATTCTAAGCGTGGAGGTTATGGAGAGATTTCTGCTGCAAGAGCACTAGAAGTTTCTTCCAATATCGGTTTTGCAAAACTTATCGATGAGAGTTATAAAGACAATCCACAAGAATTTATTGATAGATTAAAATCTTGGGGAATTCATGAACCTATAGGAATCGATATCCGTGGAGAAGGAGAACCATTTATTCCAGAACCAGGTGGAAGTAAATGGAGTAAAAACGCACTTCCTTCTATGTCATATGGTTATAACCTAAGAATTACTCCTTTGCAACAATTGGTAATATATAATGCTATTGCAAATGATGGTGTAATGGTAAAACCAAAATTTGTAAATGAAATTCGTTCTAGGAATAATCTAATCAAGAAGTTTGATACCGAAATAATCAATAATCAAATAGCACCTGTAGAAGTTATCAAGCAAATGCAAGATATGCTTCGTAATGCGGTAGAACGTGGAACTGGAAAACCATTGTACTCACCGTATTTTGCAATTGCTGGAAAGACAGGAACTGCGCAGACTGAATATTGGATGGATGATTGGAGTACCAACCGCCGTTATGTGTCTTCCTTTGCAGGCTATTTTCCAGCAGACAATCCTAAGTATTCTTGTATTGTAGTAATACATAAACCAAGAACCGATATTGGGTATTATGGTGGAATGGTAACAGGAGATGTTTTTAAAAGAATAGCACAGAAAATAACAACTAGCGAACCGCAATTAGCAAAAGTATCTAAGTTAGATTCTTTAAATGCTGAAGTAGCTTCGAGCTATGCTAAATATAATGGTATAATAGAAAAGGATCTTCAGTCCGTGCCAAGTGTAATTGGTATGGAAGCTATGGATGCTGTTTCGTTGTTAGAAAACTTAGGTCTTAAAGTAGAGTTGAAAGGACGTGGAATTGTGCGTTCACAATCTCTAAAAATAGGCCAAGAACTAGTAAATGGTCAAACCATAATATTGAATTTATCTTGAAGTTAATCAAAGACATATTATATAAAGTAGCTATCGAGAAAGTGACTGGCAGTACAGAAGTAGCAGTCAATGAGATTGTATTTGATTCTAGAGAAGTAACATTAAATGATGTATATGTTGCTATCCAAGGAGTCAATGCCGATGGACATGATTATATAGAACAAGCAACTTATAAAGGTGCATTAGTAATTGTTTGCGAAGAAATACCAGAGAAAATAATAAATGGTATAACCTATGTGCAAGTTGCAGATACTAAGGAGGCACTAGCTATTATGGCTGCAAATTACTATGATAATCCTTCTAGAAAATTGCAATTAGTAGGGATTACTGGTACTAATGGTAAAACAACAGTTTCTACTTTATTGTACCAATTGTATTTGCGTTCTGGATATAATGTCGGACTTATTTCTACTATAGAAATAAAGATTAATGAGAGTTCTTTTCCTACACAGCTTACCACACCAGATCCTATTGTAATAAATAAGTATTTGGCAAAGATGGTCGAGCAGGATGTGCAATATTGTTTTATGGAAGTGAGCTCACATGGAGTAGCTCAGAAGAGAATTTCAGGATTGCAGTATGCGGGAGGTGTATTTACTAATTTGTCTCATGATCATTTAGATTATCATGAAACCTTCGCAGCATATAGAGATGCAAAGAAAACGTTTTTCGATACGTTGTCTGAAAATGCGTTTGCATTAACTAACGTAGATGATAAAAATGGTGCATTTATGCTTCAAAACACAAAAGCAGAAAAGCATACTTATGCATTAAAAACACCAGCAGATTTTAAAGCAAAAATTTTAGAAAATCACTTCCAAGGGCTACAGGTTCGTATCGATGAAAACGAAGTGTGGTCAAAGTTGGTAGGTAGTTTTAATGCTTATAATCTATTGGCAATCTATGCTACTGCAATTTTATTACGAATGGATAAAATTGAAGCATTAAAAAATATTAGCGCTCTAACAAGTGTAGAAGGTAGATTCGAATATTTTGTAAGTGATAAAAACTGTGTGGTTATCGTAGATTTTGCTCACACTCCCGATGCTTTAGAGAATGTATTGCAAACAATAACAGATATTCGCACAGGTAATGAAACGGTTTACACTATTGTTGGATGTGGTGGAGACAGAGACCCAAAGAAACGTCCTTTAATGGCAAAAATTGCTGCAGAAAATAGCGATAAAGTTATTTTAACTAGTGATAATCCAAGATCCGAAGATCCTACAAAAATTATAGAAGAAATGGAACAAGGCGTGCCTGCTGCTATGTATGCAAAGGTGTCGTCTAATGTAGATAGAAAACAAGCGATAAAAAGCGCTTTGCAAATGGCACAACCAAAAGATATAATTCTCATTGCAGGAAAAGGTCATGAGAAATATCAGGAAATCAATGGAAAGAAAAATCCATTTGATGATATGGCGATAGCAAAAGAATTGGTAACCCTATTAAATAAATAAGTATGCTGTATCATTTATTTGAATTTCTAGATAGTAATTATAACATACCAGGTACAGGACTGTTTCAATACCTAACCTTTAGGGCTGCACTGGCTGTGATATTATCTTTATTTATCGCAACATTCTATGGCAAGCGTATTATAAAATATTTGCAGAAAAAGCAAATCGGAGAAACGGTTCGCGAACTTGGGTTAGAAGGGCAAAGTGAGAAAGCAGGTACTCCTACAATGGGAGGTATCATCATTATTATTGCCACACTTATTCCTGTGTTGCTGTTTGCAAGACTAGATAATATCTACGTGATAATGCTAATTGTCACAACCATATGGATGGGAGTTATTGGCTTTGTCGACGATTATATAAAGAAATTTAAAAACGATAAAGATGGTCTGCCTGGAAAGTTTAAGGTAGTAGGTCAAGTAGGATTGGGATTGATTATAGGTGCTGTTATGTATTTTCACCCAGACATTACCGTTAGGCGTAGTGTTCAGGCCGATATCGCACCAAATACAACAGCATGGGAAGAAGTAGTAAGTAGCAAAAATGATGAGAAAGCATTGTATACTACTATCCCTTTTGTGAAGAAAAATGAATTTAATTACGAGATCTTAGTCTCGTGGTTAGGAGAAAATGCAAAGGATTATGCATGGATTGTATTTATTCCTATTGTAATATTTATAATCACAGCGGTCTCTAATGGAGCTAACCTTACGGATGGAATCGATGGTCTCGCTGCGGGAAGTTCGGCGATAATTGGTTTGACTTTAGCCTTGTTTGCTTGGGTGTCAGGTAACGTAATATTCTCAAACTATCTTAATATAATGTATATACCTCGGATGGGAGAAATGACCATATTTATTATGGCTTTTGTTGGAGCATTGATAGGTTTTCTTTGGTATAATGCCTATCCAGCACAGGTGTTTATGGGAGATACAGGTAGTTTGACCATTGGAGGAGTGATAGCAGTGATTGCAATTGCTGTACGTAAAGAGCTTTTAATTCCTTTACTGTGTGGTATATTTTTGATAGAAAATCTATCGGTTGTACTACAAGTAGGTTGGTTTAAGTATACAAAGAAAAAATTTGGAGAAGGACGCAGGATATTTAGAATGTCTCCTTTGCATCACCATTTTCAGATAAAAGGATTGCATGAAAGTAAGATTGTAACCCGTTTTTGGATTGTGGGAATTTTTCTAGCAGTATTGACTATTGTAACCCTAAAAATACGATAGACATGAAGTTGGTGGTATTAGGTGCAGGAGAAAGCGGTGTAGGAGCTGCGTTACTAGCCAAAGATAAAGGTTGGGAGGTATTTGTTACAGATGCTGGAAGTATATCCGATAAGCATAAAGCTAGCTTAGAGGATGAAGGAATAGAATGGGAAGAAAAACAACATACCATGTCTAAGATTTTACAGGCAGATTTAGTTGTTAAAAGCCCTGGAATACCTGATACTATACCTGTAATACAGGAATTAAAGAAGTTAGAAAAATCGATTGTTTCCGAGATAGAGTTTGCAGTACGATATACAAATAAACCTATCGTTGCAATCACTGGAAGTAATGGAAAAACAACAACAGCTACTCTCTTGTCTTATATTTTTAAGCAAGCAGGAGTGCAAGTAGGATTAGGCGGTAATATAGGAACTAGTCTAGCCTCATTAGTTAGAAAAGACAATTATGAAAGTTATGTGGTAGAGTTAAGTAGTTTTCAATTAGAAGGAATAAGTACTTTTCGACCACATATAGCAATATTGACAAATTTATCGGAAGATCATTTAGATCGGTATGAATATGATTATGACAAGTATATCGAAGCAAAGTTCAGAATAACGTTGAACCAAACAGAAGACGATTTTTTTCTTTACGATGCAGATGATAAAGACATAGCTCGCTGGCTTACTAAGCTAGATATAAAAGCGCAATTGATTCCTTTTTCGGGAAGCAAAGCTTTAAAACAAGGAGCTAGTATTGATGAAGACAATTTGGAGGTACATTGGAAAAAAAATCATTTTACTATGCCAGTTTCAAAAGTAAAAGTTCAAGGCAAGCATAATTTAAAAAATGCGATGGCTGCTTCAACGGCTGCCAAGCTACTGAATATTAGAAAAGAAACCATTCGAGAAAGTTTGCAAAGTTTTCATGGAGTTGCACATCGTTTGGAATATGTTTCTAAAATAAAAGACGTCCGATATATAAACGATAGTAAAGCAACTAATGTAAACGCAGCCTATTATGCTCTTGACAGTGTAAATACACCGATTATATGGATAGTAGGCGGAGTAGATAAAGGAAATGATTATACGGATTTATTACCTCTAGTAAATCGAAAAGTAAAAGCAGTAATTGCATTAGGAATAAACAATGCAAAAATCAGAAAGACATTCCGAAATAATGTTGCACAATTTTGTGAGACACAATCGATGAATGAGGCGGTAAAACAAGCACAAGAATGGGCAGTAGCAGGAGATACTGTATTGCTGTCCCCAGCATGTGCAAGTTTCGATTTGTTTAAAGATTACGAAGATAGAGGAGATAAATTTAAGGAAGAAGTAGAAAGGTTAAATACCGATATACTAACAAAATAAAAATTTTGTTGATAAAGTAAGATGCAAGAGTTTTTCAAACATATTAAAGGAGATAAAACCATTTGGGTAATCATCGGTGTGATGAGTATCTTCTCGTTTATGCCTATTTATTCTGCGAGTAGTAACTTGGTCTACACCGTAGGAGGTAGCACTTTTGGCTATATGTTTAAGCACCTTGTACATTTAATTTTAGGGTTTGCCATATTATATGGAGTACATAAAATTCCATATAGATTTTTTAAAGGCTTGTCTATGCTGGTTTTGCCTATATCTATCATCTTATTGATAGTAACATTAGCATCTGGTACTGTAATTCAAGGTGCGAATGCAAGTAGATGGATTCGAATACCATTAGTAGGGTTAACCTTTCAGCCATCGGCATTGGCAGCAGTGGCATTATATGCTTATGTAGCACAATATTTATCAAAAATAAAAGACAAGGAAGTAACTTTTAAAGAAACTTTATTACCATTGTGGGCCCCAGTGTTTTTAGTATTATTATTTGTTTTGCCAGCAAACTTTTCTACTGCTGCACTTATTTTTTTAATGGTACTAATATTAACTTTTATAGGAGGGTACCCATCTAAGTATTTATTAGGTATAGTAGGTGCAGGTATTATATGTTTAGGAATATTTATTCTCTCTGCTAAAGCATTTCCTGGAGCATTTCCTCACCGTGTAGATACATGGATGAGTAGGATAGATAACTTCTCTAAAGGAGCTTCTGCCGATGAGAATTATCAAATAAACTTGGCAAAACAGGCTATTGCTACAGGAGGAATAATAGGAAAAGGACCAGGTAAAAGTGTGCAGAAAAACTTTTTACCACAATCTACTTCCGATTTTATATATGCTATAATAATTGAAGAATTCGGTTTTGCAGGAGGAATCGTAATTATTGCTGGGTATTTAATGTTATTGCTCCGAATAATGATTGTGGCAAAGAAAGCACCAAGTACTTTTGGTTCCTTGCTTGTCATCGGCGTAGGATTGCCTATAATAATTCAGGCGATAATAAATATGGCAGTAGCAGTACAGCTTTTTCCAGTAACAGGACAAACATTACCATTGATAAGTAGTGGAGGAAGTTCAATCTGGATGGTGTGTTTGGCGTTAGGAATGATTTTAAGTGTAAGTGCAGCAAAAAAAGAAGAAGAAATAGATATAGATATAGATATAGAAACTATAGATATAGAAGAACAAAATCCTTTAGATATTTTAAGTGAAACCATATAAAGTAATCATATCAGGCGGCGGAACCGGAGGACATATTTATCCTGCGATTGCAATTGCAGACGAATTAAAGTCTCGCAATAAAGCAACCGATATCCTATTTGTAGGAGCCAAAGATCGAATGGAAATGCAAAAAGTTCCAGAGGCAGGCTATCCTATAAAAGGGCTGTGGATTGCAGGTTTACAAAGAAAAATTACAATCGATAATCTTTTGCTGCCATTTAAACTACTCAAGAGTTTTAGGGAGTGTAAAAAAATCTTGAAAGAGTTTAA